>DATLGF010000101.1:0-2898 GCA_035540575.1 Noviherbaspirillum sp. | reverse complement strand
CGTGATGAAGCACTTCACGCCGTTGAGGATGTAATCGTCGCCGTCGCGCCGCGCGCTCGAACGCAGCGAGGTGGCGTCCGAGCCCGCCTCGGGCTCGGTCAGCGCGAACGCGCCGGTGATCTCGCCGCTGGCCAGCCGCGGCAGATACTTGCGTTTCTGTTCCGCGGTGCCGTCGGCGACCAGGCCTTCGGATCCGATGCCGGTATTCGTTCCGACACGGGCGCGGAACGCAACCGAGCACTGCGACAGTTCGATGGCCGCCAGCACCAGCTCCTCGGTGGTCATTCCCGCTCCGCCATACTCCTCGGGAATGGAATAGCCGAACAGGCCCTGCCCGGCCATCTCGTCAACGATGGCCTGCGGCACCTCGTTCTGCTCCATCACCGTCTTTTCCTGCGGAACGAGGCGCTCGCGTACGAAGCGGCGCAGTTCCTGCAGAAAAGACGCAAACCCTTCGGGATCGCGGATCACGTCTGGTCTCCTTCATGAATCATTGTGGTGACTGCAGACTAGAACCATCGCGACCGAAGCGAAACGCTTGTTTCGATATCTTGAACAACGGCCGGACATATGCGATCTGATGTCCGCTATGATGCCCCTGCCCCTTGCGCTGCACGCCACTGATCATGCGTCATCCGGACCCCAGTTTTGCCACCACGCTCGCCCACGGCCTCGCGCTGCTGCAATGCTTTCGCGTCGATGCCCCGACGCTGAGCAACAAGGAACTATCGGACGCCACCGGCCTCTCCAAGTCGACCATCACGCGCCTGACCTACACGCTCATGAGTCGCGGCCTGCTCGCCTACGATGCGCACACGCGCCGCTATCAACTAGGCCCGACCGCACTGTCGCTCGGCTATCCGCTGCTGGCCCACTTGCGTGTGCGCCAGATCGCCCGCCCCCTGATGCAGCAGCTGGCCGACTTTGCAGAAGGTTCGGTGTCGCTGGGCATGCGCGACCGTCTCAACGTGGTCTACATCGAAACCAGCCGCGGCCATGAATCGATCGAGTTCCGCCCGGACATCGGCGCCTCGCTGCCAATATTGGCGAGCGCGATGGGGCGGGCTTGGCTGGCGGCGGCGCCGCCCGGCCAGCGCGACGACGTGATCGAGGCGTTCGCGCAAGGCAACCGCTCGCTGCGTACCCGGGCGAGGAAAGTGATTGCGACGGCTGTGGCGGATCTGGAGACCAAGGGCTTCTGTGTATCGCACGGCGACTGGCAGCCCGACATCCACGCGCTGGCGATCCCGCTGCGCAAGCCTGTCGATGACGAGGTGGTGGTGCTGAACTGCGGCGTCCTGACGCGCCGCCTGAAGGGCGAGGCGATCGAACGCAGGCTGGGAGAGCGCCTGATCGAAACCGCGCGCAGGATAGAGATGGCGCTGTGAGCGGCCCGGGCGCCTAATCCCTTTCTTACGATGTCATGCCGAGCGTGATCTGCAGGCTCTGCACGAGCGAGATCAGCTGCGGCGCCACCTCTTTCTCGGCCGCCGCAGCAGACGCATGGGCGGCAGCCGGAATGCCGCAATTGACGACGAACTGCTGGGACTGGAAGCTGCGCGCAAGCGGAACCGCGAATCCGTAGACATCCCCACGCCATTCGCCGCGGTTGCGACAGTACTTGCGCTGTCCGAACTCGCGCACCGCCTGCATCGCGGCCGGATAGTGACGTTCGAAATGTTCCGGATCGTTCAGACGGATGCGGTTGAGCACCTCGTCGCGCTCGCGCGCATCCGCCTTGCACAGCCAGGCCCGGCCCATCGCGGTGGTCAGAATGGGAATCGGCGCGCCGATGTCCGGGGTTCTGACCAGTCTGTCGGTCGAGCGAGAGGTTTCGACGTAGATCATGCTGGTTCGGTCGCGCATCCCGAGCGACACCGCGCCGCCGGTGCGCTCGGCCAGTTCGCGCATCAGCGGCCGCGCGAGCTGGCGGATCTGCATGCTGGCCAGCAGCGGATAGCCCATCGACAGCACCGGCGCGCCGAGCCGGTACTTCGCGAGTTTGGGATCGTGGCGCAAGTAACCGAGCTGCGCGAGCGTATGCATCAGGCGCGCGACCGTGGTCTTGGACAGTCCGGTGCGCGCGGCGAAATCCTTGTTGCCGAGCACCGATTCGCCCACCCGATAGCAAAGCAGGATATCGATGCCGCGCGCGAGCGTTCGCGCGAACTGCGGGTCGTCTTCCTCGGGCGCAAGCCCCTTGCGAATCTCTTCCATCGCTGCATCGATTGAATCGGCCGACTATAGCAGCGATCGCGCAGCCATGCTTCTCATACCACCCCGCGTGCGCGCAGCTGGGCGAGCGTTTCCGCGCATAGACCGAGCGCGCCGAACACTTCCTCATTGTGCTCCCCCGGCGCCGGTCCGGTACGCGGCGGTTCCGGCTGATAGCCGGCAAAGCGCGGCACCACGCAAGGCGCCGGCAGCGAGCCATGCTCGGCATCCGGCAAGCGGATCACCGCACCGCGCGCGATGAAATGCGGATCGGCGACGATGTCGGCCGCAGAATAGATCTTGCTGAACGGCACCGCAAACTCGGTGAGGGCGACGGCGACCTCATCGTAGGTGCGCGAGCCGCACCAGCCCGCGATCTCTCCGTCTATCGCGTCGACGTTCTCCATCCGGCTGCGATTGCTGGCGAATCGCGCATCGTCGGCCAGTTCGGCGCGGCCCATCGCCTGGCACAGGCGGCGGAAGATCACGGACGACGATCCGACGATGGTCACGTAGGCGCCATCGCCGGTCTTGTACATGTTCGACGGCGCGGTGTAGGTCGCGCGATTGCCGGCGCGCTGGCGATTGACGCCGCTCTTCTCGTATTCGGCCGCCAGCGGATCGAGCATGCGCAGCATCGCCTCGGTGGCGGACAGGTCGATCTCGGTGCCGGTGCTGTCGGGT
>DATLGF010000100.1:0-9283 GCA_035540575.1 Noviherbaspirillum sp. | reverse complement strand
GCGAGAAGCCGACGCCGCCGCGCTCGAGCACCTTGCCGTCTTCGAGGATGCAGGTGATGCCGCCGCCGTCGATCGGGCTTTCGCCGGGCGCGCGTTGCCACTCGTCGCGCAGGAAGCTTGCGCCGTCGATCGCTTCGAGGGCGGTGACGATGCGTTGCTGCAGGGAGAGGAGGTAGGGTTTGACTTGGGATGCGTCCATGTATGCCGCTCGTTGATTACGCTCGCCTTGGCAGTGGCTGGTTATGCCGCGGAATGGACCCTCCCCCTTCCAGGGGGAGGGTTAGGGAGGGGGTACGGAGGTCAATTAAGCATGGCGCTGGATCGGGCTTCGCACCCCACCGCGGGCCGCTTTATCCAAGCCTTCCCCCTGGAAGGGGGAAGGGGCTGGGCCAGTGGATGATTGAGAGGTTAGCAGCTTTGCCGATGCGCCGGGCTCACCCCGGCCGCTTCAGCGCCCGCCACCCGATATCCCGCCGGAATTGCGCGCCTTCGAAACGGATCTTGTCGACCACCTCGTAGGCGTTCTTCTGCGCCATGCGCACGCTGTCGCCCAGGCCCACCACGCACAGCACGCGGCCGCCCGAGGTGACCGGCTTGCCGTCCTTGAGCGTGGTGCCGGCATGGAAGGTCACACTGTCCGCCGTCTCGGGCGGAATGCCGGTGATCACATCGCCCTTGCGCGGCGTCTCAGGGTAATTGGCCGCGGCCATCACCACGCCGAGCGCGGTGCGGCGGTCCCATTCCAGTTCGATCTGGTCGAGTGTGGCATCAACCGCGTGTTCGACCACGTCGACGAAATCGGTCTTTAGCCGCGCCATGATCGGCTGGGTTTCCGGGTCGCCCATGCGGCAGTTGAATTCGAGCGTCTTTGGATTGCCCTTGGCGTCGATCATCAGGCCGGCATAGAGGAAGCCGGTGTACGGAATGCCGTCCTTGGACATGCCCAGCACGGTCGGGTTGATGATCTCGCGCATGATGCGCGCGTGCAGCGAAGGCGTGACGATGGGCGCGGGCGAGTACGCGCCCATGCCGCCGGTGTTCGGGCCTTCGTCATTGTCCTTCAGGCGCTTGTGGTCCTGGCTGGTGGCCAGCGGCAGCACGTTCTTGCCGTCGACCATCACGATGAAGCTCGCTTCCTCGCCTTCTAGGAATTCCTCGACCACCACGCGCGCACCGGCGTCGCCGAAGCGGTTCTGCGACAGCATCGAATCGACCGCATCGATCGCCTCGTCGATCGTCATCGCGACCACCACGCCCTTGCCGGCGGCCAGGCCGTCGGCCTTGATCACGATGGGCGCGCCCTTCTGGCGGATGTATTTGCGCGCGGCCAGCACATCGGAGAAGGTCTGATAGTCGGCGGTCGGGATGCGGTGGCGCTTCATGAAGGCCTTCGCGAAGTCCTTCGAGCTTTCCAGCTGCGCGGCTTCCTTGCTCGGGCCGAAGATCTTCAGGCCCTGGTCGCGGAAGATGTTGACGATGCCGGCGGCCAGCGGCGCCTCGGGGCCGACGACTGTGAGCGCGATGTTTTCCTTGATCGCGAACTGGGCGAGCCAGGCCGGATCGGTGATGTCGACGTTCTCCAGCCGCGGGTCGAGCGCGGTGCCGCCGTTGCCGGGTGCGACATAGACTTTCTGAATGCGGTGCGATTGGGCCAGCTTCCAGGCCAGTGCGTGTTCACGGCCACCCGAGCCGACTACCAGGATCTTCATGATGTTCAACAAAAAAAGCGGTTAGCCGCGGTGAACGCGGCGAATGTGGCGAGGCACGGCGGTAATCGGAACATGTCAATCCGCCGTGGTTCAAGGGAACTTACTCTGCAATCACCGCGTTGGTGTAGACCTCCTGCACATCGTCGAGATTCTCGAGCGCGTCCAGGAGCTTTTGCATCTTCACCGCGTCGTCGCCGGTGAAGACGGTTTCGGTGGATGGCTTCATCACGACTTCGGCCACTTCGGCCTTGAAGCCGGATTTTTCCAGCGCTTCCTTCACGACCGAGAAATCGTGCGGCGCGGTGATGACTTCGATGCCGCCTTCCTCGTCGGTCACCACGTCCTCGGCCCCGGCTTCGAGCGCCGCTTCCATCAGCGCATCTTCATTGGTGCCGGGCGCGAACAGCAGCTGGCCGCAATGCTTGAATAGGAAGGCCACCGACCCTTCGGTGCCCATGTTGCCGCCGTACTTGGAGAATGCGTGGCGCACTTCGGCCACCGTGCGCACGCGGTTGTCGGTCATGCAATCGACGATGATCGCGGCCCCGTTGATGCCGTAGCCTTCGTAGCGGATTTCCTCGTAGTTCGCGCCTTCCGCGCCGCCGGTGCCGCGCTGGATTGCACGCTGCACGTTGTCCTTCGGCATGTTGGCGTCGGCCGCCTTTTCAACGGCCAGGCGCAGGCGCGGGTTGGCGTTGATGTCGCCGCCGCCCAGCTTGGCCGCAACCGTGATTTCCTTGATCAGGCGGGTCCAGATCTTGCCGCGCTTGGCATCGGTCGCCGCCTTCTTATGCTTGATGTTGGCCCATTTACTGTGTCCAGCCATGGAGATGTCTTTCCTGGGAATGAGGAGGGAAGCGCTGCTGCGGGGCGGACGGCTTTGGTCCAGAATAGCCGGGCACCGCCGAAAAATCGACCGGGGATTTTAACATACCGGCCCTTGCCAAAATCGCCGCTATCTCCTTGAAAACATGTCAAAACCGCTACTGATTGCGACGCGCGCGCAACACGCGCTCGAACTCCTGCCGCAACTGGCCAACCGGCACGGCTGCATCACCGGCGCGACCGGGACCGGCAAAACCGTCACCCTCCAGATGATGGCCCAGCAATTGTCCGACATCGGCGTGCCGGTGTTCATGGCAGATGTCAAGGGCGATCTGTCGGGCATCGCCAGGCCCGGCGGCGACAATGCCAAGGTGCGCGAGCGGCTGGCCGCGCTGGGCTTGCCCGAGCCGGCGTGGCGCGGCTGCCCGGTCACCTTCTGGGACGTGTACGGCGAGCGCGGCCACCCGGTGCGCGCGACCATCACCGACCTCGGCCCGCTGCTGCTGGCGCGCATGCTGAACCTGAACGACACCCAGCAGGGTGTGCTGCAACTGGTGTTCAAGATCGCCGACGACAACGGCCTGCTGCTGCTCGACATCAAGGACCTGCGCGCAATGCTGCAGCACGTGGGGGACAACGCCGCGCAGTTCAAGACCGGGTACGGCAATATCTCGCCGGCTTCGATCGGCGCGATCCAGCGCGGCTTGATCGCGATCGAGGAGCAGGGCGGCGACAAATTCTTCGGCGAGCCGATGCTCAACATCGAGGACTTCATGCAGACCGACGCCGACGGACGCGGCGTGGTGAACATCCTCGCGGCCGACCGCCTGCTCCATGCGCCGCGGCTGTATGCGATCTTCCTGTTGTGGATGCTGTCCGAGCTGTTCGAGCTGCTGCCAGAAGTCGGCGATGTCGACAAGCCCAAGCTGGTGTTCTTCTTCGACGAGGCGCACCTGCTGTTCAACGAAGCGCCGAAGCCGCTGTTGCAGAAGATCGAGCAGGTGGTGCGCCTGATCCGCTCCAAGGGCGTGGGCGTGTACTTCGTCACCCAGAACCCGCTCGACATTCCCGACACCGTGCTCGGCCAGCTCGGCAACCGCGTGCAGCACGCACTGCGCGCATTTACCCCGCGCGACCAGAAGGCGGTGCAGGCGGCCGCGCAGACGTTCCGCCAGAATCCGGCCCTCGATACCGCCAAGGCGATTACCGAGCTCGCGGTCGGCGAGGCGCTGGTGTCCTTTCTGGATGCGAAGGGTGCGCCGCAGATCGTCGAGCGCGCCTTCATCGTGCCGCCCGCCTCGCGCATCGGGCCGCTCACCGACGCCGAACGCCGGGAGGTGATGGCGGCTTCGCTGGTGGCCGGCGTGTACGACCAGCCGGAAGATCGCAAGTCCGCTTACGAGCATCTGAAGGAGCGCGTCGAGCAGGAACTGCCGAAGGCGCCGCCGGCGAAGGCAAAGGAAACGGCGCGCACCCCCGCCTCCGCACGCCGCGGCGACTCGGTGGTGGAGGCGATGATGAAGTCGGCTGCGCGCAGCATCGGTTCGCAGATCGGGCGGCAGATCATTCGTGGCGTGCTTGGTTCGATCCTGAAGAAATAGGCGGAAAGTCAGAATTTTCAGGCCGTCGTACAATCGGCCGATGTCTGTTGCTGCCTCCACCCCCGCTGCCCGCCAGGTCTTCCTCGGCGGGCTCGCCATTGCGATCGCCGGCGCCGTGCTGTTCTCGGCCAAGGCGATCGTCGCCAAGCTGATCTACCGCTACGACGTCGACGCCGTCACGCTGATTGCGCTGCGCATGCTGTTGTCGCTGCCGTTCTTCGGCGCGATCGCGCTATGGCAGACCTGGAAGGCTGAGCCGCTGGCGCCGGCCGACCGCTGGCGCATCGTCGTGATGGGCCTGCTCGGCTACTACCTTTCCAGCTTTCTCGATTTCAGCGGGTTGCAGTACATTTCGGCCGGCCTGGAACGCCTGATTCTGTTCCTGACGCCTTCGTTCGTGCTGCTGATCTCGATGTTCGTGCTCAGGCGCCGCATCACCGTCATCGAATGGCTGGCGCTCGGCACTGCCTACATGGGCACGATACTGGTATTCATGCACGACGTGCGGCTGGGCGGCGGCAATGTTGTGCTGGGCAGCGCGCTCGTGCTCGGCAGTGCGCTGTGCTATGCGATCTATCTGGTGATGTCGGCCGAGATACTTAAACGCGTCGGTGCGCTGCGGCTGGTTGCTTATGCGATGTGCGTGTCGACGGTTGCCTGCGTCGTCCAGTTCTTCCTGCTGCGGCCGCCTTCGATGCTCATCCAGCCGGCCGACGTGTATTGGCTGTCGCTGATCAACGCGGTGTTCTGCACGGTGTTCCCGGTTTACCTGACGATGGTGGCGGTCGAACGCATCGGCGCGCCATCCACTTCGCAGGCCGGCATGATCGGGCCGGTCGCCACGCTGTTCCTGGCCGCGGCGATCCTCGACGAACCCGTCACCAGCATCCAGCTCGCCGGCACCGGCCTGGTGCTGGCCGGCATTTATCTGCTTTCTCGCAAAAAGGTATAGGAGACCATATGGATCTGGGTATACGCGGCAGGCACGCGCTGGTGTGCGGCGCCAGCAAGGGATTGGGACGCGGCTGCGCGCAGGCGCTGGCGGCCGAAGGCGTGAGCGTGACGCTGGTGGCGCGCGGCGCCGACGCGCTGGAAGCGGCCGCCGAGGACATCCGCAAGGCCACTGGCGTCGCCGTGGTGGCGGTGGCGGCCGACATTACAACACCTGAAGGGCGCGCGCAGGCGCTCGCGGCCTGTCCGCAGCCGGACATCCTGGTCACCAATGCCGGCGGGCCGCCGCCCGGCGATTTCCGCGACTGGACCCGCGACGACTGGATCGCCGCGCTGGACGCGAACATGCTGACACCGATCGAGCTGATCAAGGCGACCGTGGACGGCATGATCGCGCGCCGCTTCGGGCGCATCGTCAACATCACCTCCAGCGCGGTCAAGGCGCCAATCGACATCCTTGGCCTGTCCAACGGCGCCCGCTCCGGGTTGACCGGCTTTGTCGCCGGGCTCGCGCGCAAGACGGTCGAGCACAACGTCACGATCAACAATCTGCTTCCCGGCCAGTTCGAGACCGATCGCCTGAAAAAGACGATGGGCGTCTCGGCGGCCGCGGCCGGCAAGAGTGTCGACGAGATGTTCGAGCAGCGCAGAAAGCTGATCCCGGCCAGGCGCTTCGGCACGGCGGAAGAGTTTGGCGCGGTATGCGCGTTTTTGTGCAGTGCGCAGGCCGGCTACATGACCGGGCAGAATGTGCTTCTTGACGGCGGTAACTACCCCGGCACGTTCTGAACTTGGAGCGTCGCCAGCAAATTCCCTTTCGATACCCGCTTACCGTTCGCGCTCTTCCGCTCGCAAAAGAAACCTAATCTTTTGCAATCCGTGTTGAACACCGTCGTTGCGGCTCAAGCGGGCGAAGGCGAGCTCTCGCCGGCTTAAAGGGCGGCCCCCGGCGCCGCTCCTCATCGCTGGACGCAATCTTGCCGATTTCACCTCCGGATACCGCCGAACCCGGTAAACTGACGACCTTGCCCTCCTTGCTTTCTTTCCTGCCACTGCCCTGCCATGAACAAGAAACGCATTGCCCTGATCGCGCACGACAAGAAGAAGGACGACATGGTCGAACTGGCGTTCGAACATGCCGACATCCTGCGGCAGTGCCTGCTGGTGGCCACCGGCACCACCGGAAAGCGCCTGTCCGAGGAGGTCGGCCTGACAGTCGAGCGCAAGCTCTCCGGGCCCTTCGGCGGCGACCTGCAGATTGGTGCAGAATTGTCCGAAGGCAAGGTGGACTGCGTGATCTTCCTGCGCGATCCGATGACGCCGCAGCCGCACGAACCGGACATCAACGCGCTGGTTCGCGCCTGCGACGTCCACAACATTCCTTGCGCAACGAACGTGGCCACCGCTCACTTGCTGCTTGAGCAACTGGTGCCCCACCATCCCCACAAATAGCGCAACAAGGAGAACGAGATGACCAAGGCAATCCGCATCGCGAAAACCGGCGGCCCGGAAGTGATGGAGTACGTGGACGTCGAGGTCGGCGAGCCGGGGCCGGGCCAGGCGCGCGTGCGCCACGCGGCAGTCGGCCTGAACTACATCGATGTCTACTTCCGCGACGGCACCTACCCGCAGCCGCTGCCCGGCGCGCTGGGCATGGAGGGGGCCGGCACCGTCGAGGCGGTGGGCGAGGGCGTTACCCATGTCAAGCCGGGCGACCGCGTTGCCTACGCCGCACGCCCGCCGGGCGCCTATGCCGAGGCACGCGTGATGTCGGCTGCGGGCCTGGTCAGGCTGCCGGATTCCATCGCATTCGAGACTGCCGCCGCGATGATGCTGCAGGGCCTGACCGTGCAGTACCTGTTCCGCCGCACTTTCCCGTTGAAGGGCGGCGAGACCATCCTGTTCCACGCAGCCGCCGGCGGCGTCGGCCTGATCGCCTGCCAGTGGGCGCGCGCGCTCGGCGTGACCATGATCGGTACCGTCGGTTCGGACGAGAAGGCGGCGCTGGCCAAGGCGCACGGCTGCACGCACACGATCAACTACAACAAAGAGAACTTCGTCGAACGCGTCAAGGACATCACCGGCGGCAAGGGCGTGCCCGTGGTCTACGACTCGATCGGCAAGGACACCTTCACCGGCTCGCTGGACTGCCTGGCTCCGCTCGGGCTGATGGTCAGCTACGGCAATGCTTCCGGCGTCGTTCCGCCATTCTCGCTGCAGGAACTGGCTTCGCGCGGTTCGCTGTACATCACCCGGCCGACGCTGTTCTCGTACATCGCGAAGCGCGAAGACCTGGAAGCCGCCACTGCCGATCTGTTCGCGATGGTCGAGTCCGGCAAGATCAGGATCGACATCAACCAGCGCTACGCGCTCGCCGACGTGGCCCAGGCGCATCGCGACCTGGAGGCGCGCAAGACCACCGGCTCCACCATCCTGCTGCCATGACCGACCGCGACGAAGACCGCAAGGAACGCGACCCCAACCCGATGGACCATCCGGAAGAGCAGCCCGTCGAGGGCGACGGCAGCCCGAAGTTCGGACGCCTGCTGCTCGTTCTGCTTGGCGCCATCGTGCTGGTGATTCTGATTACACTCGCCTCCGAAGCCATTTACTCCTAGGCGCCCCTGGTGGCGCCGCCTCATCGATGAAGTCACCTGTTCCCGGCGGACGGACCGCGCCTCTGAACGACGCGTCGCGCGCACGCATGCAGGCGCTGATCTCGGTCGCGCTGCGCAACAGCGTGGCCGCCCTCGATGGCTTCACGCGCCGGCTTGCCAGCGCGCTGAGCGAGGCGGCACGGACGGCGCCCGCGCCGGCCGCGCTCGCGCTCAGGCAGGCCGTCGTGCATCTGGAGCGCGAACCCGCTTCGTTCCACACGCTGTTCGCCGACTGCCTGCGGCAGGCGTTTGAACAGGAAGTGCAGCTGCTGCATGCCCGCACGAAGAGCCGCCTGCGCAGCGGCGCGCTCGACCTCTCGCTCGACAACTTCGACGCGATGCAGCGCAAGGTCCAGATCGACAACCATGCGCAGGCCTTCGACCGGGCCAATGCCGCTCGCCTGGCCGCCGTCCATGCGCGGCTTGCGCAATTGCTCGGGCGCGAGCCGGCGGGACTCTCCAATCCCTTCCGGGCCGAACTGTTTCTGGGCGCAGCGGCCAGCGCCTGGCAGCGCTTCGAGGCCGAACCCGAGGCGCAGCGCGTCTTCCTCCAGCAACTCGGTCCTGCCGCCTTTTTGCCTCTGGATGCCATTCTCGACGCGGTCGATGCCGAACTGCGCGAACGCAGCGCCGGCGCAGCGCCCATGCCGGCGTCTTCCCCCCGTGCGCTGCTTGAGGCCGAGCGCCAGGCGCTGATGCAGGGCGGCCGCACGCTGGACCGTGCGTTTGCCCACCTCGCGCGCACGGCTGCCTTGCCCCCGGCCACGCTGGAACTGCTCGCCCTCCTGCAACCGGTCTTGCGCATGGTCGCGCAGGCCGACGGCCGTTTCATCGTCAATCCACGCCACCCTGGCCGGCGTCTGGTCCAGCTCGTGGTGCAGGCGAGCCTTGCGGTCGCCCAGGGCTCGGATGCGGCGCGTGCGCTGGAGGCTGCGCTGCATGCGATCGCCGCGCGCCTTGCCAGCGACCGCGGTAACGCCGCGCTCGACGCGGCCTGCAAGGAAGTCGACGCGATTCTGGCGCCGCTGCTGCAGGCGGTCGCCGACCGGCGTGATGCCTGCATCGCCGACGCGACGCAGCAGGAGCGTGAAGCGCGCGCCGAGAAAATTGCGCGCGACGAGGTGCTGGCGCGGCTGGAAGGCGGCACCGTGCCGGAATTCGTCGAATCCTTCCTCCTCGAACAATGGACGCGCGTGCTGGCCGCCGCCCAGAACGGCCAGATCGCCAAGCCGGCCATGCTCGCCAACCTGGTGCAGGCGATGGACGAGCTGATCTGGAGCGTGCAGGCGAAGGAGCCGCACGAGCGCGCGCAGCTGCAGGAGCGCCTGCCGGCCCTGATCGCGCTGCTCAATGCCTGGCTCAACGTGGTGAAGTGGGAAGGGGCGGCTCGTGAAGCCTTCTTTGCGCGGTTGGCCCGCCGCCATGCGGAGCTCGCGCGCGGCGAGGCCGTGCCGGATGCGCGCGGACGGCTGCAGCAAAGCCTGGATGCGACCGAGCGCGCGAGCGAGCATGAGCTGCGTCGACGCGCCGACGAACTCGC
>DATLGF010000099.1:0-4162 GCA_035540575.1 Noviherbaspirillum sp. | reverse complement strand
GGCGGAGGGCATGCGCTGGCCCGACATGCAAGGCTGGGTGCTGCTGCTCTCGATCGGCGCCTCCGCGCTGGCGGCCCAGTTCGCCCTCACCCGCGCCTTTGCCCGCGGCAACACGCTGCTCGCCGTCACCCTGCAGTACACGGGTGTACTGTTTGCGGCCGGCTGGGGGATTCTCCTGTGGGGCGACGTGCCGGGCACGGCGTCATGGCTGGGAATGGCGCTGATCGTCGTCTGCGGGATCGCCTCGACCTGGATCTCGAGCGCGCCGAAACGGGATTGATTCCCCTCTCAGGCGAGCGCACGTACGCCCTCGAGCGCCTTTTCGACCTCCTGCGGCGAATTTCTGATGCTGGGTGCAAAGCGCAGGTACCGTTCCGCGTACGGCGTCACGGTCGCGATGATGCCGCGCTCACGCAGGCGGGCGACGGCCGTCCATGGGTCCATCCCGTCGACTTCGAGGCAGACGATGCCGGCAGACAGTTTCTGCGACATCGGCGTACGCAGGCTCACGTGACGCATCTTGCGCAGGCCCTCCTTCAACTGGCTGGCCAGGTCATGGGTGCGTCGCTGCACGCGCGCCTTGCCGAGTTCCTCGTGCATCGCAAAGGCTTCGCTGATCGCCCACTGGTGCTCGAACGGCTTGAAGCCGCCCGGCGTCATGCGCCGACCATCCGTGCGGCCGGTGACGTCGGTGCCGGTCATCCACGCCTCGCGGGTGCCGTCGTCATGGAAGCTCGGCACGATGGGCTGCATCCGTTCCCAGCCCTGTGCGCTGCCCCATATGATGCCGGTTCCGCGCGGACCGAACAGCCACTTGTGGCAGCCGGCGATGAAGAAATCACAGCCCATGCCCGGCATCGTCACATCCTCGACTCCGAAGCCGTGCACGCCGTCGACCACGACCAGCACCCGCTCGGCGTCGTCTCGCTTCGCGTTGAGGCGTTGAACCGCGTTGCAGATGCGCGCAATCGGCAGCTTCAGGCCGGTGCCGGAGTGCACCCAGGTCAGCGCCAGCGCGCGCGTGCGCGGATTGATCGCATCGACGATCACCTTGGTCAGGCTGTCCTCGGTCGCCTTGTGGATGTCCTCGTACAGCTGCACCCGCCGCACCACGATTCCTTTGCGCTCGGATGCCAGCCGCAGGGATTCGTGGGTGACGTAATAGTCGTTGAGCGTGGTGACGACCTCGTCGCCCTCGCCCAGCCGCAGGCCGTTGTAGACAAGCCCGAGCCCCATTGTCGTGCTGTCGGTCAGCGCGATGTCGTCACGCTCCTCAACCCCGAGGTAGCGTGCCGCCGCATCCCGAGCCTCATTCACGCGACGCCGGTTCTGCTGGTTCAGGAACACGACCGGGTTGGTGTCAAGCTCGCGCCGGTAGTACTCGATCGCGTCGCGTACCGGCTTCGGATGCGACGCCACGTACAGCGCGCTCATGTGGACCACATCCGGATTCAGGCTGAACAGTCCGCGCACTTCTTCCCAATCCCGGGAATTGTGGAATATCGGCTCGTCGGGCGACCGCAGGCTCGCGGGAAGCTTCTTGTCGTCGCTCGCCCTGCAGCCGCCGGCGGCGACGCTGGCAGTCAGTCCAAGGGCGGTGCGGGTCAGGAAGCTGCGGCGGGACAGCGGCATGGCGGAGGCAAGCTTGCGCAAGAGTTCGTCGGTAGCCGTAACTTGCATGTTTCGCGCCAGGAGCATCTTGGCCGCCGCCGCCTCCCGCCCGCATCGACGAAACCATACCCGGCGAACGCGGCGCGAGCACGCACACGTCTCGTTCGCAAATGACGAAGCCATTGGGAATCAACGGCTTACAAAGTACATTTGAAGTCGATTGCGAAGTTTTGCCTGCGCTCACCGCTTCGGAAGCCGTCAATGCCACTCTACCTGCTCGCAACATTGACCGGCATCTTCCGGCACCGGGCTCGGCAATGTCTACACGACCGGCGTCGCCCGCCTGACCAGCGCCGCGCAATCGACGCCGCGCGGCAAGCCGCCGTAGACGAATCCGCTAACCTCATCGTTCAGCCGGCTGGCGCAGAACGCATCGGCCACCTCGGACGGCGCATGCTTGACCAGCAGCGCGCCCTGCAGGGCCAGCGCCATCTTCTCGACCACGGCGCGCGCCCGGTACTCGATGTCGTCGCGGTCGGCCAGTTCCTTCAGCAGCTTGCCGACATGGCGGTCCAGCCGCGTATCCTGCCCGGCGGCCGAACGCACCTCTGCGACGAAGGCCTCGACCGACTGCGGGCTCTGGCTCATCGCGCGCAGCATGTCCAGGCACTGCACGTTGCCGCTGCCTTCCCCGATCGAGTTGACCGGCGACTCGCGCAGCAGGCGCGGCATGATGCTGTCCTCCATCACGCCGCTGCCGCCTATGCACTCCATCGCCTCGTAGGCGTGGCCCGGGGTGCGCTTGCAGATCCAGTACTTCCCGACCGCCGTGCCCACCCGGACCAGCAGCCGTTCGACCCCGTCGTGCTCGCTGGCATCGAGGGCGCGGGCGATACGCATCGTCATCGCCAACGCGGCCTCGCTCTCGATCACCAGATCGGCCAGCACGTTCTGCATCAGCGGCTGCTCGGCCAGCAGGCGTCCGAACGCGCTGCGGTTCGCGCAATGATGCAGCGCCTGGGCCGCAGCCTGGCGCATGCCGGCGGATGAACCGATCATGCAGTCGAAGCGGGTCATCGCGACCATCTTCAGGATGGTCGCCACCCCGCGCCCCTCCTCGCCGATCATCACCGCATGGGCGCCGCGCAGCTCGGTTTCGCTCGACGCGTTGGCGACGTTGCCCATCTTGTTCTTCAGGCGCTGGATCTGCAGCGGGTTCTTGCTGCCGTCCGGCCGCCAGCGCGGCAGCAGGAAGCAGGACAGCCCGCCCGGCGCCTGCGCCAGCACCAGGAATACATCGCACATCGGCGCGGACACGAAGTACTTGTGGCCGACCAGCTCGTAAGCCTGGCCCGGGCCGCCCGCGCCCAGCGGAAACGCCCGCGTGGTGTTGGCGCGCACATCCGAGCCGCCCTGCTTCTCCGTCATCGCCATGCCGACGGTGATCGCCTCCTTGCGCTCGGCCGGCACGTTGCGCGGGTCGTAGGCGAGCGCGAGGATCTTCTGTTCCCACTGCGACGCCAGCTCAGGCTGCGCGCGCAGCGCGGGGATCGCCGCCGAGGTCATCGTGATCGGGCAGCAGTGCGCCGCCTCGACCTGGCTCATCATGTAGAACATCGCCGCGCGCGCCACGTGCGCGCCGGGACGCGGATCGCGCCAGTGGGAGGCGTGCAAGCCGTTTTCCAGCGAGATCTGCATCAGCCGGTGGTATGCCGGATGAAAGCGCACTTCGTCGACGCGATGTCCGTGGCGATCATGCGTATGCAACACCGGCTTGTTCTCGTTGGCCTGAAAGCCCAGCTCGATCAGTTCGCGCGAACCGGTCAGTTTTCCAAAGTCCTGCAGGCGCTCTTCGGCCCATCCCCCGCCTTCGCGCAGCACCGCTTCGCGCAAGGCTGTGTCCTGCTGGTACAGGTTGTAGTCCTCAAGTGGCACAGGTTGGTTACGAACCTCGTGCGTCTCTGCGAAATACCGATTTTCCTGTGCAAGATCAAGCATTTGGGTCACCTCCATGGTCAGCATAGGCCTCGCGCGCGCATTCAGCAAGAAAGGTGTGAATTAGTATTCACGCGTGCCGGGCCAGTAGACCACGCGGCTTCAAGGGTGTCAAGCCGAGCTTGTTTGGCTTGATTCCGCTCGGTTACACTGCCCGGCCAAAACATAGGCGTTTAGTCAATCATGCCCTATCGCCCCACCGAGAAAACCGTCGCACGCAAGGCCGAGATCAGGCAGCGCCTGATCGACGCGGCCATGGAGATCGTCGCCAGCAAGGGCTTCGGAGGACTGACCGTGAGCCTGCTTGCCGACGAAGCGGGCATTGCGACCGGCGCCGTCTACAAGCACTTCGATTCCAAGGCGCAGATCTGCGCGGAGGTGTTTCGTATCGCCACCGAAAAGGAAGTCAACCTGGTGCGCGAGACCGCGAGCAAGAGCGGCTCCCCGTCAGAGCGACTGCTCGAGGCAATTGCGGTGTTTGCCCACCGCGCGATCCGCGGGCAGCGCCTGGCCTACGCCCTGATCGCCGAACCGGTCGACGCGGCCGTGGATGAAG
>DATLGF010000098.1:0-3640 GCA_035540575.1 Noviherbaspirillum sp. | reverse complement strand
GCCGACGCATCCGTCGTCGGCATCGACCTTTCCAACGAGATGCTCGGCATCGCCCGCGAACGCGCGCGTCAGCTGGCTGGCCGCAATATCCACCTGGCCGCGATGAATGCGGAGGAAATGGACTTCCCGGACGGCAGTTTCGACTGCGTCGCCGTTCCGTACGTGCTATCTGTGACGCCGCATCCGGAAAAACTGGTTGCGGAGATTCGCCGCGTGTGCCGCAAGGGCGGAACGATCCTGATCCTCAACCACTTCAGCGGCAGCCGTTTCTGGTGGTTCCTCGAGCGCGCGGTCAGCTCGCTGGCGAACCGCATCGGCTTTCGTTCCGACTTCTGCTACAACGAGCAGATCCTGCGCTACGACTGGGAAGTGCTCTCGGTCAAGAAGGTCAACCTGTTCGGGCTGTCGCGCCTGGTCGCGATTCGCAACTGACGCCGACGGGCCATCACGGCCCGCCGCTTCCCTTCCCTGCTCTGTCAACGCGGAAACGGCGCCAGCGGCGCCGTGGTGCTGCCGGCCATGGGCGGCGTACGCGCGACATTCATCACCATCGACACCGTGCTGAAGTAGCCGATCAAACCGAGCATGTCGAGCACGCCGCGCTCGCCAAACTGTTCCACTGCACGCGCATAGGTGGCGTCCGACACGCCGCGCGTGCGGTCGAGTTCATCGCAGACATCGTAGGCAGCCTCCTCGTCAGGCGCCATGCCGCGCGGGCGCCTGCCTTCGGCGAGCGCATCGAGCAGCTCGGCGCGGATCCCGGCCTTCACCGCCAGCGGATAGTGCATGCACCACTCGAACTGCTGGGTCCACTGGCGCGAGACGATCATCATCACGAACTCGTTGATGCGCGTCTCCAGCGAACTCTGAAAGCGCAGGTATTCGCCGACCTTCTGCAAGCGATCCAATAGTTCCGGGCTGCGCATGAGCGGGATGAAGGGACCGAATACCGCCCCGCGCGGACCGGCGATCAGCGCATCGGCTGCGGCTTTTTGAGCCGCGTCCATCTGCTCCGGCGCCAGCGCGGGCATGCGCTCCGGTCCGGGCATGCAATCGAGGTGGCGGGTGTCTGGTGTGCTCATCTGCTTACTCCTGTGGTTGTAGGGTTTCGGTACGGGTTGGCCTGACGATCAAGAGCGCGCCGGCCACCAGGGCCGCCGCCGCCACCGCAAGGGGAATGTCGAAGCTGCCCTGGGAGCCGATTGTGAGCGGTCCCAGCATCTGTCCGGTCGCGAAAGCGGCCGTCATCGCGGCAAGCAGGCCGGTGGCCTGCGGTCCCGCCGTCTGACGCGCCTCCTGCAGCGCGGCGGCGGTAATGACCATGAAGGTGCCGCCCACGGCCAGCGAGGCGCCGAGTATCGCGGCCAGGCTGGCGCTCGCCACGGGAAGGATGACGCCGACGGCCATGATCAGCTGGCAGGCCAGCCACAACCTGCGGTTGCCGATGCGGCGCACCCACATCGCTACGGTCAGCGTGGACAGCGCCGCCGCCAGGCCGAACACCGGCCACGACCAGGCGAACGCCGCGCTTCCCTGCAGCGCCGCCTTGGCCTGGACCGGCAGAAAGGTCGCGGGGATGATGTAGCCGAATCCGAACAGGCCGTAGGCGGCGACCAGGCGCAGCGACTGCGCGTTCCAGCGCAGCACCGGCCGCGCGCCCTTTGCGCGCGCCTCGCTGGCGCCGAACCGGTTCCAGATTGCCGCCGTCACCACCATCGCCACGGCCCCCAGCGCCAGCCAGGCGGCAGAGGAGCCGTGCGCGGCCGACTGGATCGCAATGCCGAGCAAGCCGGCCGCGGCGATGCCGGTGCCGACGCCGCAAAACACCACGCTGGATAGGAACGGACGCTGATGCCGCAGCACCCAGTCCATCGCCCAGGCAGACACCGAGATCAGCACCCACGCGCTGGCGATGCCGGCGAGCAGGCGCAACCCTGCCCACGCGACGATGGGCAGATGCAGGGCCATCGCGCAGGTGCTCGCCACGATGACGACCAGGCTGATGCGGATTGCGCGCTCGGCACTGGCCTGCACGAACATGGCCGAGACGGCGCCGAGCAGGTAGCCGAGGTAGTTCGCCGAAGCCAGCCAGGCGCCGGCGGCGATGGTGAGCAGGCGCTCCTCCAGCATCATCGGCAAGACCGGCGTGAAGGCGAACCGCCCGATTCCCATGGCTACGGCGAGCGCGGCGAGACCGGCCAGCGTGCCGGGCCAGGGATTGCGGGAAGAAGTAGAGGCAAAGGAGGACATGACGGAAGTCTAACTTGACCCACCTATTTCGAAAAATGAATAATTCGAATAGGAGAATCTCAAAATGAGAAACATTGATCTGGAATCCCTGCACATCTTCAAGGCCGTCGTCGAGTGCGGCGGCATCTCGCGCGCGGCCGCCCAGTTGCACCGGGTGCAGTCGAACGTGACCACGCGCATCCGCAACCTGGAAGAGCGCCTGGGCGTCCAGCTGTTCCTGCGCCAAGGCGGCAAGCTGGTGTTGTCCGCCGAGGGCCGCCTCCTGCTCGGCTATGCCGAGCGCCTGCTGAACCTGTCGAGCGAGGCGGAAAGCGCGTTGCGCAGCGGGACGCCGGGTGGTGTATTGCGCATCGGCACGATGGAAAGCACCGCCGCCGCCCGGCTGCCGCCCCTGCTCGCCCGCTACCACGCCGACTATCCGCAGGTGCGCATCGAACTCGTGACCGGCACCAGCGGGGCGCTGGTAGGCAAGGTCCAGCGTTTCGAAATCGAAGCCGCGTTCGTTGCGCGGCCGTTCAATGAAGCGGGACTGGACACGCAGCTGGCTTTCGTTGAAGAACTGGTCCTGATCGCGCCGCGCGACTGGAAGGGCGGCCCCGACGAAGCCGGCCTGCGCGGGCGCACGCTGATCGCCTTTTCCACCGGATGCTCATACCGCCGCATCCTGGAAGACTGGCTTGGCGAGTCGGCAATCGTGCCCGAGCGGGTGCTTGAACTCGGCTCCTATCACGCCATCGTCGCCTGCGTGGCGGCAGGCACCGGAATCGCGATCGTTCCACGCGCGGTGCTGGCAACGCTGCGCGAACAGCCGGCAATTGCGGTCCATCCGCTGCCGCCGAAGGTCGCGCGCGCAGAAACCCATCTCGTCTGGCGCGCCGGCCATGCCTCGGTGGCGCTCGGAGCGCTGCGCGGGCAGTTGGCAAGCGTGTCCATGTAGGATTTGCCGGCCGGCGCCGCCTGCGTCCGTAATTCTTTCCTTCTGCCTGCCTCACTGCGCCTTGCTTGGCCCCTCCCCGTCTGGCACGAACGCTGCATCCGCGCGATGTTCGTCCCGGCCGCGAGAGCCGGGCTGCGGCATCGGCCGCGCCCGGACTTGCGGCGCAAGCACAGCAAGGAGTACGCGATGCAAATGTTCTGGAACGCGATACGCGCCTGGCTGCCGGCCCTCTGCGCGCTCGCGCTAGCCGGCTGCGGCGGCGGCGACGTCCGCCTCACCGGCGATGCCGGCCAAGGAGCCGCGCCGCTGGTGGCTGACACGTTTGCCGCAAACCTGACGGCCGAAGCGCAGATTCCCGCCAGCACCAGCGGCGGCCAGGGTGCCGCCACCGTTACGGTGGACCCTGACAGCAGACGCATGGTGGCCGTGCTGGTCACCAGCGGCGTGGTGGGG
>DATLGF010000097.1:0-3442 GCA_035540575.1 Noviherbaspirillum sp. | reverse complement strand
ATACGGGATCGCGGCGGCGGTGGTCGGCGGCGGGCGCACGGTGAACGCGGTGACGGCTTTCTTCGCGCTGCTCGGCATGCCGACGCTGCTTCTGATGCTGTGGGCGGCGATGGCGATCGGGGGCGGCAGTGCAGGCGGGCTTGGCCGTGTTTCCTTTGGCAACCTGCTGTTGCGCGTGCTCGCGCGCCTGCCCGGCGAGCGCAACCCGCACGCTCCGGCTCTCGCCCATGCCGCCTACGCATTGCTGCAGCGCGCGCGGCTTCTGCCGTGGGCGTTCGGCATCGTCAGCCATGCGGTGTGGGCCGCGGCCTTCGTGCTGATCCTGGCCGCACTGTGGTTCGCGTTTTCGTTCCAGGCCTACCGCCTGACCTGGGAGACCACCATCCTCGAACCCGGTTTCTTCGTGCGCTTCGTCACCGTCACCGGCGTCATTCCGCACGCACTCGGTTTTCCGCTGCCGGATGCGGCAACCCTGCTCGATCCGGCCGCGCCCGGCGGCGATCACCGTGCGTGGGCGTGGTGGCTGATCGGCTGCGCGTTCGTCTACGGGCTGCTGCCGAGGGTGGTGCTGGCGCTTGCGAGCTGGATCGCCTGGCGGCGCGGCGCGCGTCGGCTGCACCTGGACACCGCCGAGCCGTACTACCGCAAGCTGCTCGCCCGCTTCGCCGAGATGGAGCAGCCGGTGGTCGTGGATGCCGAGCAGCCGACGCCGCAGGAAGCGGCGGTGATGCCTGCCGCGGGCGAGCCGGCAGGGCCGGCGCGGGCGGTCGTCGGCTTCGAGCTGCCGCCCGAACAGGCATGGCCGCCGCAGCCGCTCGAAGATGCCGATCTGATTGAACGCATCGCCGGCGCGGGCAACGAGCGCCGCGCGCTGCTGGAGAAGCTGGGGCGGCTGCGCCCGCGCGCGCTCTTGGTCGTCTGTCATGCGGCCTCCACGCCGGATCGCGGCACCGAGCGCTTCCTGCGCGAGGCGGCGCACGAAGCGGGCCGTACCGCGCTGCTGCTGGCCGCCCCGGAGGCCGGCGGCGCGCAACGCTGGCAGGACTGGCTGCGTCAGGCCGGGCTTGTGCGCATCGACTGCCTCACCGACGCCGGCCAGGCTGCCGCATGGCTCGAGGGTGCGCATGGCTGAGCCGATCCATGTCGCCGTGGTCGGGCACACCAATGCCGGCAAGACTTCGCTGCTGCGCACGCTCACGCGACGCTCGTCGTTCGGCGAAGTCTCCGAGCGTCCGGGCACCACGCGCCACGTGGAGGCCATCGACCTGAAGGTGGAGGGCGCCAGCGCCGTGCGCTTCTTCGATACCCCGGGCCTGGAGGATGCGGTCACGCTGGTCGATTACATGAAAGCGCTGGAACATTGCCCCACGCCGCCGGACCGGGTGCGCGCCTTCCTCGCCGGTCCGGAGGCGCATGCGGCGTTCGAGCAGGAGGCGAAGGTGCTGCGCCAGATGCTGCAGGTCGATGCCGGCATCTACGTGATCGACACGCGCGAGCCGGTGCTGCCGAAGTTCCGGGCCGAGATCGAAATCCTCACCTGGTGCGCGAAGCCGATCATGCCGGTGCTGAACTTCGTGCGCGATCCCCATGGCCGCAGGGACGAGTGGCTGGCGACGCTGGCCGCCTACAACCTGCACGCCTGCGTGCAGTTCGACGCGGTCGCGCCCTTCGTCGGCTCGGAGCGGCAGCTGTACCAGGACATGGCGACGCTGCTGCGCGAGCGGCGCGGCGAACTGGAACGGGTGGTGCGCGCGCTGGAGACGCTGCGGCGCGAACGGCAGGCGGCGGGCTGCCGCATCATCGCGGACCTGCTGGTGTCGATGGCGGCGCTGCGCCGGCCGATTGCGCAGGAAGCGTTCGCCGATACCGCGCAGCGCGAGCGCTTCGTGCGCGCCTTCCGTGAAACGGTGCTGCGCCGCTCGCGCGCGGCAGTCGACGATCTGCTGGCCGTCTACGGCTTTCGCGGCGAGGAAGCGGACGCGGCGGTCCTGCCATGGCTGGACGGCCGCTGGGAAGACGACCTGTTCAACCCGGAAACGCTGCGCGATGCGGGGCGCAAGCTCGGCACCGGCGCTGCGGTCGGCGGCGCGATCGGGTTCGCGGCGGACATCGCGCTGGCCGGGCTCTCGCTCGGCGCCGGCACCGCGCTAGGCGCGACGATCGGCGGCATCGCCAGCCAGGGCTGGGGACAGTTCGGGCGGCGGCTGGCGAACCGGATGCGAGGCGTGCAGGAACTCACGCTGGAGAGCGAGGTGCTGTATGTGCTGGCCGCGCAGATGCTCGACCTGCTGGCCGCGCTCGAGCGGCGCGGGCATGCGGCGCAGGGGAAGATCGCGGCAAGCGCCGGTGCCGACGCGGAGTCTGCGTTTCGCGACGTGGTCGGGGAACTGCAGGGCGCGCGCGGGCAGCCGGCGTGGAGCGAGGGGCGCGCGGCGGCGCAGGACTTGCGCAGGGAGCGCCTGGTCGACGTGGTCAGCGGGAGGCTGGCGCCGATGCTGGATGCGCGATTGACGAGCTGACTCAGGGAGCGCACGGCAAGGGCTTGCGCAGCGGCCAGCCAGCTCTCGCCCTTTCTCGTCAATCCTTTTGCGACGCGCTGTGCGTCTCCTCGTGCCCCCGCCGGTCCCCCACCCGCCGGCGTTGTTCGATATCGATGTTCATCCCCACCCACTTGAGCAGCGTGCCGTCGCTGTCGTACAGCGGCACCGCGCGCACATTGACGCGGCGCCAGACGCCGTCGGCGCGGCGCAGCCGGAACTCGGTATTGACGTCGCGCCTGGCCGCGACTGCTTCGCGCCATTCGTGCAGCGTCTGTGCCCGGTCATCCGGATGTACGGCATGGAGCCAGCCGTCGCCGAGCCACTCTTCCAGCGTCTGCCCGGTGTAGGCGCGCCACGAGGGAGAGTCCTCGACCACCTTGCCCTCGGCATCGGTTTCCCAGAATATCTGCGCAAAGCCGGTCAACAGCGTGCGCAGACGTGCCTCGTTCTCGCGTAGCGCCTGTTCCGCGGCGCGCCGGCTGGTGATGTCGAAGAAGCTCATCACCGCGCCCGCGATGCGGTCATCGTTGGTGCGGTATGGATGCACGCGCACGAT
Organism: Noviherbaspirillum sp.; assembly: GCA_035540575.1. GTDB lineage: Bacteria > Pseudomonadota > Gammaproteobacteria > Burkholderiales > Burkholderiaceae_D > Noviherbaspirillum. Next base: position 346 of record DATLGF010000097.1, on the reverse strand, counting down.
GTAGTGGCGTCCATCCCTGCTGCGTGCCTCGCGCTCCAGCGGCTGCAGCGTGTCGAACACACCGGCCGCTTCTTCGGCCAGCTGCGGATTGTCCAGCCGGCTGGTGATGTGCCGAAGCGGCCGCCCCACGTCGGCGGCGATGACATTGAAGATGTCGGCGATGCGCGGCGTATAGCGCAGGATCCGCATCTCGCGGTCGAGGAACAGCGTGGCCACGTCGGAGGAGGCGATCAGGTTGTTCAGGTCGTCGTTGGCCTTGGCGGCTTCCTCCAGCTTCAGCTTCAGCTGGTCGTTGACGGTCTGCAGTTCCTGGTTGGACGACTGCAGCTCCTCCTTGCCGGTTTCC
>DATLGF010000096.1:0-4038 GCA_035540575.1 Noviherbaspirillum sp. | reverse complement strand
GCGCACGGAGATGCTGCCGCCGTGCAGCTCGACCAGGCTCTTCACCAACGCCAGGCCCAGCCCCAGTCCGCCTTGCGAGCGGTCCGGTGTGCGTTCGGCCTGGCTGAACAGTTCGAAAATGTGCGGCAGCAATTCCTTGCTGATGCCCACGCCGTTGTCCCTGACCCCGACCGCCCAGTCGCCGTCCATGCCCTTGATCCACAGGTGAATGCGGCCCTGACGGGGCGTGTACTTGGCGGCGTTGTTGAGCAGGTTGGTGACGACCTGGATCAGGCGCAGCCGGTCGCCGCGCACCCAGGCGGCTTCCTCGGGCGTGTCCACTGTGAACGTATGCGCCTGGTCCTGGATCAGCGAGCGGCTCTGCTCGATCGCGCCGGCGATCACGCCGCGCAGGTCCAGCGTTTCGCGATTCAGGCTCACCAGTCCACGCGTGACGCGCGAGACGTCCAGCAGGTCGTCGACCAGTCCGGTCATGTGGTCGACCTGGCGCGCGATGATCTCGCTGGTATGGCGCACACGCTCCGGGTCGCCCTGTGAAAAGCGCAGCACATCGGCGGCGGTGCGGATCGGCGCAAGGGGGTTGCGCAGCTCATGCGCGAGCATCGCCAGAAACTCGTCCTTGCGCCGGTCCGCCGCGCGCAACTCCTCTTCCGCGCGGTCGCGCTCGGCCTCCTTGCGTTGCAGCGCCTCGGCCATGTCGTCGAGTGCGTGCGCGAGGCTGCTGATCTCTTCATTGCGATGCGGTATGCCGGTGCGCGCGTCGAGCTTGCCGGAGGCGAGGTCCTGCGCGGTGGCGGCAAGCTTGCGTACCCGGGCGACGATCATGTTGTTGCCGACCACCCAGGTCGCAAACAGGGTCAGGATCGTGATCAGCGCGAGCACGCTCCAGACGAGCAGCTGGTCGCGCCACGCGGAGGCCACGATGTCGTCCACCGGCAGCCCGATGGTGACCGTGTAGTCGGAAAGGTCGCGCGAGCCGACCCGCGAGAACGCGTGCAGGCGGCCCACGCCGTCGGGGCCGCGCACGATCTGTGGACGGCGCTCCGGCCGCGTGATCGCGTCCCACAGCGCATCCGGCACGCGCTTGCCGAACCACTGCTCGGGCGCGGGGCGGCGCGAGATGATGTTGCCCTGTGAATCGACGGTGATAAGGACCGAGCCGCGCGGCAGGTTGATGCCTTGAATGAATTTGTCCAGCTCGGGCAGCGTCATCGCCGCAAACACGACCGCCGCGACTTGGCCATCCTCGCGGATGACCGGATAGGTCAGGTTGATTGTGTGCTGCTGGATTACGCGCCCGAAGATGTAGTTGCCGGCGATGAAGCGGCGTTCGGAGATGGCCCGCTGGAAATGATCGCGATCGGCGAGATTGACGGGGCGCTGGGAAGGAACGGCGCTGCAGGTGACGTCGCCGTTCATCTGGATCAGCCCGAGATTCGCGTACCCCGGGTTGCGCTTGTGGGTTGCCTGCAGCAGCGCGGCGCACTGTTCGTCCGACGCGAGCAGCTCGGGGGTGTTGGCCAGCCCGATCAGGAGCTGGCGTGCGGCGCGCAGTGATTCGGACTCGTTGACCGCCGCGAGATTGGTGAGCCGCTGCAGGTTCTCCTGCGCCATGCGGAACGCATGCTGTCTCTCCTTCCAGCCGGTGTACACCGTCATCAGCACGGAAGGCATGATCGCAAATGCCACCAGCAGGAGCAGGCGGCCGCGCAGGCTGTTGAAACTGAAAGCTGGAAACGTCATGGTGGAATCCTGCGGCCGCCGGGCCGCAGCGGGAAAATGCCGAGGCAGGTGCGCAGGCCGGACACCGGCGGCCTCACGCCTTCCTCGCCGCGTAAGCGTCGCCGAAACGGATGATGCCGGCCACGCCGGCGCGCAGCGTATCGGCGGTATCGGAAATGAAACTCAGTCGGATGTGGCCGGGCACGCCGAGCGCCTCGCCGGGCATGACCGCAATCTTTTCCTGCTCGAGCATCTCCTCGGCGAAGGCAATCGTGTTCATCGTCAGCGCCGACACGTCGCCCCACAGGTAAGGGCCGGAATGCGGGCTGCGCATTTTCAGCCACGATGCCTTGCCGAACATCTCGATCGCCATGTCGCGCCGGACGCGATAGTCCTCGAGCATCGCGGTGCGCGCGCCCGACGAGAATGCGCCTTCGGCAGCGAGCTGGGTGAGCGCGGAGGCGGCGGCGGTGATCGGTCCCTGCACGGTTTCCATTGCGCGCACGATAGCCGCGGACGCCACCGCAAAGCCGACCCGCCAGCCCATCATCCCGTAGCTCTGCGATGCAGAAAAAATGCTGACGATGCCGAGTTCGCGCCAGTCGCAGGTGGCGGCCAGGCTGATGTGCCGGCCTTCGAAGATCAGCTGCTCGTAGCTTTCATCGACGAGCGCCACCATCTTGTTGGCGGCGATCCAGTCGCGCAGGCAGGCGAGCTCGTCGGCGGTGAACACCTTGCCGACCGGGTTGTGCGGATTGTTCAGGATCACCACCTTCGCCGGCGGCAGCTTGGCCAGGAATTCCGAAGTGATCGTATCGGGCAGGTCGGCCAGTTCGGTGCGCAGGCCGAGCAGCTCGGGGATGGCGACGTTCGCCGGCCAGTACGGGCGGAACACGAGCACCGTATCGCCCGGATCGGTCAGCGCATACAGCGCCTCGTACACCGCTTGCTTGGCGCCATTCGTGACGATGATTTCATCGGCGCCGGCCTCGATCGCATTTTCGCGCTTGAGCTTGTCCATCAGCACACCGCGCAGACGCGCCGCGCCGGTCACTTCGGTATAGGGAAGCGGCGCGGTCGCGCGCAGGCCTTCCTCGATGCGCTCGCGCACCGGCTGCGGCGTGGGGTGGTTCGACAGCGCGATCGCGAGATCGATGACCGGCACGCCCCTGGCCTTCAGCTGTTCGGCGCGGCCGTGCAGCGCGGTGGTGGGCAGCGGCTTGGCCATGCGCAGGCGGTTGGAAATCTTCATGTTCTTGTCCTCTCCCTGGTTGTTGTCATTGCGGTGCTCACATCTGCTCAAAGGCCTGTTGCAGGTCGGCGCACAGGTCCTGCGGATCTGCCAGGCCGATATGCAGGCGCACCAGCCGGCCTTCGTCTGGTTGCACCGGCAGCGCGCGCAGATGATGCGGGATCGCCGGCATCACGAGGCTGTCCACGCCGCCCCAGCTGGTGCCGAGACCGAACAGCTGCAGGTTGTCGATGAAGCGCGAGAAGGCCGCCTCGTCGCAGGCTTCGAACTCGAAGCTGAACGGTCCTCCGCCGCCGCTGAACTGCTTTTTCCACAGCGCATGGCCGCGGTCCTCCGGAAGCACCGGGAAGTACACCGCCTTCACGCGTTCCTGACCGCGCAGCCAGGTTGCGACTGCCACCGCATTTTCCTGATGGCGCTGCATGCGCACGCCGAGCGTGCGCAGCCCGCGCAGCGCGAGCCAGCAGACATCCGGCGCCACATGTGAGCCATAGCGGTCGCACCAGGTGCGTGCCGGTTCCAGCGCTTCATAGGTGCCGGTGATCAACCCGAGCATCAGGTCGGAATGGCCATTGATGTACTTGGTTGCCGAGTGAATCGAGATGTCCACGCCGAGCGCGTGCGGGTGAAAGAAGGCCGGCGTGCCCCAGGTCGAATCGCAGGCAACCGGAACGCCTGCCGCGTGCGCGTCGTGGCAGACCGCTTCCACGTCGAGCATCTGCATCGTCAGCGACGCCGGGACTTCCACGTAGACCAGCGTCGTCGGCGCTTCCAGGCGTTCGCGCAGCTCGGCCTCGGAAGAAAAGAAGCGCACTTTCACGCCGAGCCTGTTCAGTTCCTTTTCGCACAGGGTACGCGTGCGCCCGTAGACGCCCTCAAACACCAGGATCTGCCTGCCGGGCACGGCATGCGACAGCAGCACCGCGGCAATGGCGGAGAGTCCGCTCGCGGTCGCAATGCAGCTTTCCGTGTTCTCCAGCGCGGCCATCGCCGTCTGCAGCTCGAAGGTCGTGCCGGTGCCCGTGCGGCCGTAGCGCGGCGACTCGAAGACCACCCCGTCATAG
>DATLGF010000095.1:0-2962 GCA_035540575.1 Noviherbaspirillum sp. | reverse complement strand
GTGCCCATCTGCTCGACATAGACCTGCATCGAGCGTCCGATCTCGGTCTGCATCTCGGCCACGGCGCGCATGATTTCGGCCTGGTAATTCACCGCGCCATTCCCGCGCTTCAACATGCGGTCGGCAGCGTTCATGCCGACGCTGGCCACGTCGCTGCCGCCGGCCATTGCCTGGACCATGTTCAACTGTTCGTCGATAGCGCGATGGGTTGCTTCAAGCATGAGGCGGTCGATTTTCTCGGTGCCGGAAAACACGGCATCTGCGAGGCGCCGCGAGGCTTCGAGCTGCGTCTGGTAGAAATTGGCCATGGGATTCGGAACCTGTTGCATGCTGCTCTCCTGTCTTCTGTCGGTCGGGTCAACGCGCCATTCTGGACGCAATCCCCGCCGTTGCTGGGGCGCGACGGGCGTTCGCTTGAGGCGGATCAAATGCTGTTTCACTCGGGCGCACGCCCGAACACTCGCGGCACTGCACGGTCTACCTGAACTGCGCTTCGTTGATCCGACCGTATCCGTCATGCAGCCGCGCACCTACGTTGCTTATTCGCCGGACCGATCCGGCTCCGTGTTCGCCCTCTTCTACTGCGGAGGCGGCGGCAGCCTGCACGGCTGGCATGTGGAGGCGCGCGAACCCTACTTCTCGTCGGCGTTCTTCATGATGGAGAACCTGTATTCGTCGGAACCGCTGCACATGTACCGCAGCGTGCAGGACGACGTCTACGGCCCCTGGACCATCGACAGTCCCCCGGTGCCGGACCGCATCCGCTGCCCGCTGCCGGATGCCGCCTGCCACGACCTCGAGCGCCTGCAATCGGACTTCGTGGACGACTGGCTGGTTTTTCGCGAGGACTGCCGGCATCCGTCGGTGCGGGTGAAGCCGCGCCGGCTGGGCCGCATGCAGCGCTGCGGCGATGCCTGGGTATACGCAACGCCCGGCCTGGACGAAACCGTCGTGCAGCTGGTGCGACGCTACTGGCGGCTGAACGAGAAGCTCAGGCTGCACTAAAAAGCTCAGGCTGCACTAAACAGATCACTCGCGATGTCGGGCGTGTCCTTGATGGTCTGCATCACGATGTTGGAGCGGATGTCGAGCACGCCGGCGGTCTTGTACAGCTTCTCAAGAACGAAGGCCGAGTAGTGCTTCAGATTGCGCGCGCGCACGCGCAGCAGGTAGTTCGCGTCGCCGGTGATGATGTAGGCGCCGACCACCTCGGGCCAGGTGCGCATCGCCGCCGTAAAGTTTTCGTGCCAGCGCTCGACGTCGCGCCGCATCGTCACCTGCACGAAGGCGTCGACCTCCAGGCCGAGCACGGCGGGGTCGAGCACGGCCCGGTAGCCGGCGATCGCCCCGCTCTCCTCCAGCAGGCGCACACGGCGCAGGCAGGCCGACGGGGAGAGGAACACTTTCTCGGCAAGCTCCTGGTTGCTGATGCGGCCGTCCTGCTGCAGCAGGGTGAGGATCTTCAGGTCGGTGGCGTCGAGTTTCATCGAATGTTCTGCGAAGGATCTACGGGTGTGCGCAACTTTATGCGATAAAGAACGCATTTTCGATACCAGATCGGCAAGTATCGTCGACGCCGCGCGCATACAATTCTCCGCATGACGACTGCAAGGTTCACCATGCCACGCCTGTTCGATATCAGCCCCACGCTGGGACCCGCACTGCCGGTCTGGCCCGGCGACACACCGTTTTCCGCCGAAGAGACCTGGCAGATGTCTGACCAGTGTCCGGTGCGCGTCTCGCGCATCACCATGTCCACGCACAGCGGCGCGCATTGCGACGCCCCCTCGCACTATGATCCGGACGGGGCGGCGATCGACGCGGTCGCGCTCGACGCCTACATCGGCCCGTGCAGGGTGATAGCCTGCGAGGGCGTGCGCCGCATCGAGCCGCGGCATCTTCAGGCCTCGCTCGAACGGCTGCCGGCGCGCGTGCTACTGCGCACCTACGCGCATGCGCCGCAGCAGCGCTGGGACGCGGACTTTGCCTGTGTCGCAGCTGAAACGGTCGACATGCTCGCGCGTCAAGGCGTCGTGCTGATCGGCATCGACACCCCTTCGCTGGACCCGCAACAATCGAAGACGATGGACGCGCATCAGGCCGTGCGCCATCACGGCATGGCCATCCTCGAGGGTATCGTCCTCGACGGCATTGCCGCCGGCGACTACGAACTGATCGCCCTGCCGTTGAAGCTCCAGGGACTGGACGCGAGCCCGGTGCGCGCGGTGCTGCGCGAACTGAAGGAGTCGGCATGAAAACCATCAGCAGCCGCGAACAGGCGCTTGCGCTGGACCGCGCCGATGAACTTGCGCCCTTGCGCGAAGCCTTCGCACTGCCCGAAGGCGTGATCTACCTGGACGGCAATTCCCTCGGCGCCCGACCGCACGCGGCAGCCGCCCGCGCCCAGAAGCTGATTGCCGCCGAATGGGGCGATGACCTGATCCGCAGCTGGAACAAGGCCGGCTGGTTCGACATGCCGGCGCGCCTGGGCGACAAGCTGGCCCCGTTGATCGGCGCCGGCCCGGGTGAAGTCGTCGTCACCGACACCACCTCGGTCAACCTGTTCAAGGCGCTGGCCGCCGCGCTGCGCAGGCAGGCCTGCGATCCGGCTCGCGCCGAGCGTCGGGTGATCGTCACCGAGCGCAGCAACTTCCCCACCGACGCCTACATCGCGCAAGGCCTGTCCGAATGGCTCGCGCACGGCTACCGGGTGCGCATGGTCGACTCGCCCGAGGAACTGGACGGCGCACTGGACGAGCACGCGGCCGTGCTGATGCTGACGCAAGTCAATTACCGCACCGGCGCCGTGCATGACATGGCAGCACTTGATGCACTCGCGCACGCGCGCGGCGTGCTCACGGTATGGGATCTCGCCCATTCGGCCGGCGCCGGTGCGGTAATTGACTTGCGTCAGCATCAGCACGGCCGCGTGCTCGTCCAGTGCGCCGTCCAGTTCCTCGGG
>DATLGF010000094.1:0-5557 GCA_035540575.1 Noviherbaspirillum sp. | reverse complement strand
GTTCGCCGCGCCGCTGGGTCTTCGTGTCGATGTGGAGCTGCCCGACGATGAGCTCGAGCGCGAGCTTGAAACCCTGTGGCGGCGCCTGAACCGCCCCGGCGACATTCTCCATGTTCTTCCCTGCCTGCCGATATCCCACCTGGGCCTGGTATTCCGTTACCGGGAAGCGGATGGCGAACACTACGTGTACGTGGAAGATCCGACCCGCCAGCGCCTTGCCGGGTACACGGTCTTCAATCGCCTGGTGGAGTTGAGCCGGCGCGCCGATCCGCACATGCGCGCCCCGCATTCGAAGTTTGCGTCCGCGTATCAGAGGCGCGGCATTGCGAAAGCGGTCTACTCGTGGTGGCTCGACAGCGGCCGCTGCCTGATCAGCGGCGTGCGCCAGTCGAGCGGCGCCCATGCGTTGTGGCATTCCCTCTCGGGGCAGTACGCCTTGCATTACGTCGAGCTGCGCGCCAAGGCGCTGCGCTGGTTTGCGACACCCGCGGGCTGCGTTCATGCCGATCTCTATACGCGCATGCTGCTGTTGGGGCGTGGGCAGAGCTTGCGGCACTTCTCCAAGGCAACGGGCATGCAGCTGGGCGGAGGATAGTGACCCTACATGCGCGGGTCTGGGATCAGACCAGGTACTGACCGTCCGCTTCGGGTTGATACACGATCTTGAGAACACGTACGCCCAGTCTTCTTCCGCTGCGTCCCTGCCATTTGATGTCCTGCCCAACCCGCAGGCCAAACAGGGCCGCACCGACAGGCGTGAGCACCGAGATATCGCCAGGCATCGCGGCCTCTTCGGGGTAGGTCAGTTTCAGCCCATACTCGCCCTCGGTGTCCAGGTCCAGGAACATGACGCGTGTGTTCATCGTGACCACATCCGGCAGCATCTCCTGCGGCAGCAGCAGCCGGGCCATTGCCAGCTTGCGCCGCAGCAGATCGACGGCGGCCGTCCCCGTCTGCAGACGGCCCAGCAGGTCGACAAGGCGCATGCGGTCCAGCACCGATGCGACCACTGTCCGAGGTGTTTCAGCTGTGTGCATGCCGAGCTCCTTCACATGTCACAAGCCCGCCCGTCAGGCGGCCGTGCCGCCGGGCCAGCCTTCCGGTTCGCCCGGGACGATCAGGACGTCGCAATCGAGTTCATTCACAAGGCGCGCCGCAAAGATGCCTACCTCGGAGCGGCTCATGCCATGCTCCCCGGTCTTGCCGATGGCGACCAGGTCCGCGTCGATGCGGCTGGCGAACTGCGTAATCGCCGCAACCGGCTTCCCGAAGCGCACCACACGCGACAGTGCCTCGCGCGGGCTGCCAAGCATGGCCGCAAGCTCGTTCAGACGCCGCGCCGCCAGCTCGCTCGTCCGATAGCGCGACAGATAGACGATGTCCTCGGCCCGCGCCACGGCCGCATCGTCCACGTCCCCGCCAAGCGTGTGGAAAAGCGTATGGTGAGCGCCCGGCGCGATGCGCATGCACATGCGGACGGCTTCGATCGACGCGTCGCCGAAATCAGTCGCAAGCAGCGTCTTCCTGTACGCATGCCGCGGCTCCCGCTTCACCAGCAATACCGGACTGTCGGCCAGGCGGATCAGCTCCAGCGCATCAGCGTGCCTTTGCTTGCCGACCGGCACCTTTCCCGACTGGTATGACGCAATGGTGAGGTCGACGCGCAGCTCTTCGGCCCGGCGCGTGACGACATAGGCAGGCGCGCCGAACCCTGCCGTTCTCGCACAAGCGGCGCCAGCATGCACCTGCCCGTGCGATGCGCCGAACAAAGGCGCGCGCGGAGCATCTTCGCCCGGAATGCGGTTTGCGTCATGTGCGCGTGCCGCCAGCGCCTGTTCGAGGTCCTGATCGCGCTCCGCCACCGTGAGGACCTCAAACACCTCCGCCTTGTGCTCGGCGCATAGCATTGCCGCGCGAAGCTCCGCGCGCCGTCCCGCGTCGGAGTAATCCGTCACTGCCAGAATCGTCCTGATCCGTCTCATTTCATTCACCTGCCTGTCTGAGGAGAAGCCGCAAAGAGATCCCGCTTAGCCGGCGCGGCCTCAGCGTTCAATCGTCGATGCGTCCGATGGCGCGGCAGGCGAGCACAGGGACGGCCCGGCATCCTCCATGATCGTAGGCTGGACATCCATGATCTCGACGGACTGGGTGCGCTTGAACGGAAGCTCGACTTCGACGATTGCGCCTATCGTGCGGCCGAAGATCGCCATGGACAGCGGCGCGAGGATGGAAGCGCAGGCGATATGCTCGTTCGCTTCATCCGGGCAGACGATGCATATGTTCTGGCGCTCGTTCGAGCCCACGATCCGGTAGCTGACGTTGGAATAGAGCGAAACGAAGTCGCTGCGCGTATCCGTTTCGGGCAGCAGGATCGAGGTCGAAATCAGATCGATCAGCTGCTCGGCGTAGTGAACCCGCCCGTCGTTCGTGCGCAGCAGCGTCTCTGCGAGGCGACTGATGACGGCGGCATCCTCTTGGGTAAGGAAACGATCGATTCTCATGGCAATACAATCCCCCGGCCACATCGCGGTGGTGGCCAAACAATGCAAAGTGAAATGCTCGCGCCCTCGCGAGCGAGGCGCGCGTGCGAAAGTCTTTTCTGGAGGGGTTGCTCGGTGAGCGGGAGGAGAGCGGTCCTTCTCTTACGAACTCACCGAGCCGAAGAGAGGCAGCCGAAGTCTCGCGTAGCAAGCTGCATACGTCGGATGTGCAGAGCAATCGATCCGTGCGTGGAGCGGGCCTTACAACGGAGAGAGAAATAACGTGCGGCCACGCAGAACCCGCCCCTTTGCCGGGGAGAGTCGTTGCGCTTGAAGACTTTGCAGGACGGATTCACGTCGGTGCTCGGTGGCCGTTACGGTGGGTTGCTGAATGAAGCCGAGTATATACGTTGGGGGGTTTTCGTCAACTCGATGGGGCAAAGGGGAATGCGGTTTCATCACCGCGCCCTCGCTACCCGCACCGCGCGCGCCAGATCGACCACCGACATCGCATAGAAATAGCTGCGGTTGTACTTGGTGATCGCGAAGAAGTTGTTTGCGGCGAGCCAGTATTCGGTCGGCTGCAGGCCGTTCTGCAGGTCGACGAGGCCGTAGCGCATGTCTGCCGGCGGGTCGATCGGGGGATTCACGCCGGCGTTCTTCAGTTCTTCCAGCGTGAACTTCGCCTCCAGGCCCTGGCCGATGAACATTTCCCACGGGCGCTCGTCGTCGTCCTGCAGCACCTCGGTCAGGAAGACGATGGGCTCGCCCGGCTTCCAGCCATGCTGGACCAGGAAGTTGGCGACGCTGCCGATCGCGTCGACGGGGGAGTTGCGCAGATCGACCTTGCCGTCGCCGTCGAAGTCGACGGCCCAGCGCCGGATGCTGCCGGGCATGAATTGCGGCCAGCCGATCGCGCCGGCGTAGGAGCCGAGCAGGGTGAGCGGGTCGATGCCGGATTCGCGCGCATACAGCAGCGTGTTCTCGAGTTCGCCCCGGAAGAAGCGCATGCGCGCTTCGCGGTTCGGCTTCTCCGGGTAGTCGAAGCCGAGCGTGGTCAGCACATCCACCACGCGGAAGTTGCCGGTATTGCGGCCATAGACGGTCTCCACGCCGATGATCGCGACGATGATCTCGGCCGGCACGCCGTAACGCTGCTCGGCGCGCGCGAGCGCGTCGGCATGGGTGTTCCAGAACGCGACGCCGGCGTTGATGCGCACCGGGTCGATGAAGCGGGCCCGGTAGGCCTGCCAGTTCTTCGGCCGGCCCGGCGGAGCCGGCATCACCAGCTGGATCGCGCGCTCGGTGTGGCGCACTTCGCGAAACAGGCCCTCCAGCTGGCGACGTTCGAAGCCGTGGGTGCCGGCCATGTGGTCGATGAAGGTGCCCACCTCGGTCCACTGCATGAAGTTCACCTCCGAGGCGCGCGCACCCTGGGCCGGTGCGGCCGGCTTCTTTGCGGCGGCGCGCTGCGGCTGGTTGGCGAGGGTGTATGGCGCGAGCAGGGCGGCAGCGAAGGCAGTCGAAACCGTGATGGCGGAAAGTCGATTCATCGGCATTGGGCAAGCAGGGTCTTGAGTTGGGCCAGGGGCGCGCGATGTTCCGGCGCCCCGTAGCGGCTGGCTTCATAGGTGGACAGAAAGCGCGCCACGGCGTCCTTTTCCTGTCCGTTCAGGCTTGAATCAGCACCGACGAGGCGCGTTGCGTAGGCGCGCGGGCCTTCGTGCGGCAGGCGCGCCATGCCGCGTCGAGCCATGCGTCGGCAGAGTGTTTCGTAAAGCGCCTCGAGCGGATCATGGCGCTTCTGGCGCAGCGTCATCAGGAGCAGGGTGAGCGCGGCGGCCAGCACGAGGCATACGCCGAGCAGCAGGCCCAGCGTGCGCCAGTCGGGGTCGGAAAAGCCGAAGCGGCGCAGCAGCTCGCGCTGGCGCTGCGGTGAATAGTTGAGCACCCACTGGTTCCACGAATTGTTCATCGCTTCCCATCCGTGGCGCAGCCGCAGCAGCTGGTTCGCGATCATGCTGCGCGACGGGTCGAGCGTGACCAGTCCGCCGAATGCGGTCGGGGGAATCAGGCTGGCGAGGTTCTGCTCGACGCGCTCGGGCGCGACCGCGGCAGTTGGATCGACCCGCACCCAGCCGCGTCCGCGCAGCCAGACTTCGGCCCAGGCATGCGCGTCGGACTGGCGTACCACCATGAAGCCGTCGGCCGGGTTGATCTCGCCGCCCTGGTAGCCGGTGACCACGCGCGCCGGAATGCCCATTTCGCGCATCAGGAACACGAAGGCCCCCGCATAGTGCTCGCAGAAGCCGGCGCGGCTGTCGAACAGGAATTCGTCGACCACATGGGTGCCCAGGCGCGGCGGCTCCAGCGTGTAGCGGAACGGTTGTTCGCGGAACATGCGCAGCACTGTCTCGACCCGCGCCGCGTCGCCGGCTGCCGACGCGCGCAGGCGTGCGGCGAGTTCGCGCGTGCGCGGGTTGAAGCCGGCGGGAAGCCGCAGCCAGCGTTCGAGCGCGGCGGCCGGTTCGTTCGGCTGGAGCAGGTAGTCGACATGGGAAGCGGCGTCATAGCGGACGCGGGTATTGATCGGCTGCGCGGCAATAAGTTGCAGGTCGGAAGTGGCCAGAACGGAATTTTCGTCGAGCGCAGGAACCGCGCGCGGGAGATCGAGCGCAAACAGCCAGCGCTTGCCGTGGGGCTCGAGCGTGACCTGGTATTCAAGCGGCGCGCCCCGCAGGTCCACCCAGACCGGGCGCGACGGTCCCATCTCGAGCGGACGCCACGTGCGGCCGTCGTAGTCGCCCATCACGATGCCGCGCCAGTACAGCTCGCTCTGCGCGGGCGGGGCGCCGGCAAACCTTGCGCGAAAGGCAATCGCCTCGGAGCGCGCGAGGCGGGCGATATTGCCCGGCTCCATCGTTTCCGACAGGCCGGTGCGCGCGCTGTGCGCGTCCGCCGGCAGCCCCCACAGCGGTCCTTGCATGCGGGGAAACAGCACGAACAGCACGGCGGTGAGCGGCAGCGCCAGGAGCACGATGCCGGCCCCGGTGCGCAGGCGCCGCACCAGCGAGGGC
>DATLGF010000093.1:0-2048 GCA_035540575.1 Noviherbaspirillum sp. | reverse complement strand
GCCTGTGCGAGCCCGATCCGCTGTCCAAGACCCAGGGTGTCGCGCAGCTGCTCGCCGCGCGTCGCGCCGGTGCCTTGACGCTGGACCGCGACGCAATCCTCACGCCGCGCGCCGGCATTCCGGGAAGACCGGGGCGCCCTGCGCTGGTTCCGCCAACCGCGGTTCCCCAGCGCTCGGTCCACACGGCCGAGGGGCGGGCCGCGCTGATCCATGCGCTCGCGCACATCGAGTTCAATGCGATCAACCTCGCGCTCGACGCGATCTGGCGTTTTCCCGCGATGCCGCCGGCCTATTACGACGACTGGACGCGGGTGGCTGGCGAAGAGGCCCGTCATTTCGAACTCCTGTGCGCGCACCTGGGCACACTGGGCCACGCGTACGGCGACTTTCCCGGACATGACAGCCTGTGGGAGATGGCCGAGAAGACGGCAGACGACGGGCTGGCGCGCATGGCGCTGGTGCCGCGCACGCTGGAAGCGCGCGGACTGGACGCCTCTCCCGCGATCCGCGCCAAGCTGGCCGCTGCCGGCGATCTCGCTGCCGCCGCGATCCTCGACATCATCCTGCATGACGAGATCGGACATGTCGCGATCGGCAACCGCTGGTTCGGCTGGCTGTGTCGGAGCAAAGGCCTCGATCCGCTGCTCGCCTATGCGGAGATGGCGCAACGCTACAAGGCGCCAATGCTGCGCCCCCCGTTCAATCTCGAGGCGCGCCGACGCGCCGGTTTCACCGAAGCCGAACTGGATTTGCTGCCGCGCAAGCACGCTTAACGCGTCGAAAACCTTCTCGCGCACCGGCAGTCACATTCCTGAGTGCCATGGAATGAAGCGAACGGGGAAGGAAATGGACAGACCGAAGGCAGCGATCGCCCGCATCGTGCTGGCAGGGCTGCTCGTCGTTGCCGGCGCCGGCTGCGAACGTGAAGACCGCACGGCCGGGGAGCCGGGCCCGGCCGAGCGCGCCGGCGAGCGGCTCGATCATGCGTTCTCCCGCGCCGGCGAGGAACTGAACAAGATGGCCGAGCGGACCGGCAAGCACATGGAGGATTTCGGCCGGCGCCTGCAGAACGAGGCCCAGCAAGCGCGCCGGGAAAAGGAAGCCAGGCGGGCAGAGGAAGCCCGCCAGGCTCAGGCGGCGAGCGAAGCCCAGCCCGGGCAGACCAGCGGCGAATAGCCGCCGCGGTTCAGGCTGACTGGCGGGCGGCCGCGCGTTCCGCCTCCTGCAGGCGGAGGATGCGGCGCTGCACCTTGCCGGTCGTCGTCATCGGCAATTCGTCGATGAACTCGATCTCCTTCGGGTACTCGTATGGCGCGAGCTTTCCGCGCACATGCTCCTGCAGCTCGGCGATCAGGCGCGCGTCGGCTTCCGCGCTGCGTGCTGTACCTGGCGTGAGTACCACATAAGCCTTGACCAGGTTGCCGCGCTCCACATCCGGCTTCGGCACGACAGCTGCATTGGCGACGGCCGGGTGCTTGACCAGGCAGTTCTCGATCTCCGACGGACCGATCCGGTACCCGGCAGCCTTGAACATGTCGTCCGCCCGTCCCTGGTACCAGAGATAGCCGTCTTCATCGATCAGCGCGAGGTCGCCGGTGCGGCACCAGTCGCCGCTGTACTTGTTGCGGGTCGCCTCCGGATTCTTCCAGTAGCCAAGGAAGAAAATCGGGTCCGGATGGCCATGCATGTCGGTGCGGTTCAACGCGACCTCACCGATTTCGCCCGGCGCTACCGGCTTGCCTTGGTCGTCGATCACGGCAACGCGGTGGCCCGGATATGGACGGCCCATGCTGCCGGGCCTCGCAGGCCATTGACGGGCGCTGTTGCCGACGATGTAGTTCATCTCGGTCTGGCCGAACATTTCGTTCGGCGTCACGCCGAGCGCGGTTTCGCACCAGTGGAATACCGCGTCGCCGACCGCTTCGCCGGCGCTCATGATCGCACGCAGCTTGAGACGGAACTTCTCGCGTGGTGACGGATAGGCCTTCATCATCATCTTCAGCGCGGTCGGGAACAGGAAGGTGTTCGTGATCCCGTACTTCTCCATC
>DATLGF010000092.1:0-3534 GCA_035540575.1 Noviherbaspirillum sp. | reverse complement strand
GCATGAAGTTCCGCAACCTGATGTCGATGGACGTGGAGGAAATGATCCGCGCCCAGCCGATGGATGCGGTGGTGCTGGTCGGCGGTTGCGACAAGACCGTGCCGGCGCAGCTGATGGGCGCCTTCTCGGCCGGCAAGCCGGCGATCCAGCTGGTGGGCGGGCCGATGATGACCGGCCGCTACCAGGGCGAGCGTCTCGGTGCCTGCACCGATTGCCGTCGCTACTGGGGCCGCTATCGCGCAGGCGAAGTGTCGGCCATCGAGATCAAGAAGATCGAGGGCAATCTCGCAACCACCGCCGGCACCTGCGCGGTGATGGGCACGGCCAGCACGATGGCCTGCATCACCGAGACGCTCGGCATGCTGCTGCCCTACACCGCCGCGATTCCGGCCGTGCATGCCGACCGCATGCGCGCAGCCGAAGCAACCGGCCGGCGGGCGGTGGAAATGGCGCTGGAAAAGGTGAAGCCGACCGATATCGTCAACGAGAAGTCGATCGAGAACGCGCTGCGCATGCTGCTGGCCATCAGCGGCTCGACCAATGCGCTGGTGCACCTGACGGCCATGGCGGGACGCCTGGGTATCGATATTTCGCTGGAGCGGCTCAACGAGCTCTCGGAAACGACGCCGGTGCTGGTCGACCTGAAGCCGACCGGTTCGTACTACATGGAAGACTTCAATGCCGCAGGCGGCGTGCCCGCCGTGATGCGCGAACTGCGGGACCTGCTGCACCTGGATTGCATGACGGTGTCCGGCCTGACGGTTGGCGAAATCATCGAGCGCGTGCCCGAGTGGTCGGATACCAACGTGATCCGGCCGCGCAAGCAGCCGCTGCGCGAGGTGGGCGGCCTGCTCGGCCTGTTCGGCAGCCTCGCCCCCAACGGCGCACTGATCAAGCGCGCCGCTGCCGACGAGGCGCTGTTCGAGCACACCGGCCGCGCCGTGGTGTTCGACAACCTCGAAGACCTGTCCAAGCGCATCGACGATCCGGATCTCGATGTGAAGGCGGACGACGTGCTGGTCTTGCGCAATGCCGGGCCGAAGGCCGCTGCCATGCCCGAGGCCGGCTACATCCCGATTCCGTCTAAGCTGGCAAAGCAAGGAGTGAAGGACATGCTTCGCATTTCGGATGCGCGCATGAGCGGCACCGCCTACGGCACCATCGTCCTGCACGTCTCACCCGAGGCAGCGATGCACGGCCCGCTGGCGCTGGTGCAGAACGGCGACCGGATCCGTCTGTCGCTGACCGAGCGCAGGCTGGATTTGCTGGTGGACGAAGCCACGCTGGCACAGCGCCGCGCTGCCCTGCCGCCGCTCGAAACGAGCAGCGAGCGCGGCTATTCGGGGCTGTATCAGCGGCACGTGATGCAGGCGGAACACGGTTGCGATTTTGATTTCCTGCGCAAGAGCGCCGGCTAGCCTACTTGGAGAACACCATGCAACAAAACTATATTGCCGGCCAGTGGGTGGATGGCGACGCGGTCAGCCGCAACATCAATCCTTCCGACCTGTCCGACGTCATCGGCGAATACGCGCAGGCCAGCGCCGACCAGGTGCGTGAAGCGATCCGCGCCGCGCGCAAGGCTTCTTCCTCCTGGGCGCACACTACCGCACAGGCCAAGGCAGACGCGCTCGACAAGATCGGCTCGGAAATCCTGGCGCGCAAGCAGGAACTGAGCACGCTCCTGGCGCGCGAGGAAGGCAAGACCCTGGCCGAAGCCGATGGCGAAGTCACCCGCGCGGTGCAGGTCTTCAAGTTCTTCGCCGGCGAAGCGCTGCGCGTCACCGGCGAGAAGCTGCCGATCTGCCGTCCCGGCATCGAACCGGAAATCACGCGCGAGCCGGTTGGCGTGGTCGGCATCATCACGCCGTGGAATTTCCCGATCGCGATTCCGGCCTGGAAGATCGCGCCAGCGCTCGCCTACGGCAACGCGGTCGTGTTCAAGCCGGCCGACCTGGTGCCGGCCAGCGCCTGGGCGCTGGCGGAAATCATCAGCCGCGCCGGCCTGCCGGAAGGCACGTTCAACCTCGTGATGGGCCGCGGCACGACGGTCGGCAAGACCATCGTCAGCGATCCGGGCATCGATGCGATCACCTTCACCGGTTCGGTGAACACCGGCCGCATGATCGCCGCCTCGGCCATCGAGCGCATGGCCAAGGTGCAGATGGAAATGGGCGGAAAAAATCCGCTGGTGGTGATGGATGATGCCGATCTCGCCGTCGCGGTTGAATGCGCCGCCAACGGCGCGTTCTTCGCGACCGGGCAGCGCTGCACCGCGTCCAGCCGTCTCCTGGTGCACAAGAACATCTACGGCAAGTTCGTCGATGCGCTGATCGAACGCATGGGAACGCTGCGCGTCGGCCACGCGCTGCAGCCGGATACCAAGATCGGCCCGGTGGTCGATGCCAGCCAGCTCGAACAGAACCAGCGCTATGTCGAGATCGGTCGCAACGAAGGCGCGAAGCTGGTGTTCGGCGGCGAGCGAATCAAGCGCGACACTGACGGATACTTCTTCTCGCCGGCGCTGTTTACCGACTGCGACAACCGCATGAAGATCAGCCAGGAAGAAATCTTCGGACCGATCGCCGCCGTCATCCCGTTCGGCAGCTACGAGGAAGCGCTCGAGCTTGCCAACGACACGCCGTTCGGCCTGTCGTCCGGCATCTGCACCACCTCGCTCAAGCATGCGAACCACTTCAAGCGTCATGCACAGGCCGGCATGGTGATGATCAATTGCCCGACCGCGGGGGTGGACGCCCACGTCCCGTTCGGCGGCCGCAAGGGATCGAGCTACGGCCCGCGCGAACAGGGCCGGTATGCGGCGGAGTTCTTCACCACCGTGAAAACCGCCTACGTCGCCGCTTGAAGTAAAAGCGTTGTACCGCCCGGGTTCCCGGGCAGAATTAACAATAATAAATAGTATTATCAGATTAGTAGTGCCACGCAGTTCATCGCCCGCAACTAACCAGAGGAGATTTGCCATGGATCGTCGTACCGTACTCAAAGCAGCAGCAGGCACCGCCGCCTTCAGCATGTTTGGCAGCGCCTTCGCACAGGACAAGTACCCGTCAAAACCCATCCGCATGGTCGTGCCCTACCCGCCGGGTGGCGTCACTGATTTGGCTGGCCGCGTTTCGTCGGAAATCCTGAGCAACAAGTACGGCCAGCCGGTCGTGGTCGAAAACCGTCCGGGCGCGAACGCGCTGATCGGCCAGCAGTACGTGGCCGGCCTGCGTCCCGACGGCTACACGCTGATGATTGGCGGGCTCGGCAGCCAGGTATTGCCGCCGGCGACGATCCGCAATCTCCCGCTCGACATTCCGAACCGCTTCGTGCCGATTGCGCAGATTGCCGAGTTCGTCAACATCCTGGTGGTAAAGGGCGACTCGCCGATCAACTCGGTCGAGGAATTGATCCGCCAT
This sequence comes from Noviherbaspirillum sp., assembly GCA_035540575.1. GTDB lineage: Bacteria > Pseudomonadota > Gammaproteobacteria > Burkholderiales > Burkholderiaceae_D > Noviherbaspirillum. The sequence continues at coordinate 112 of DATLGF010000092.1, read as the reverse complement.
GCGAAGAGCTCGAAGGAACCAATCACCTATAGCAGCAATGGCGTGGGCACCTCGGCGCACATGACCAGCGAATACTTCGCGATGCGCACCGGGATCAAGACCCTGCATATCC
>DATLGF010000091.1:0-4088 GCA_035540575.1 Noviherbaspirillum sp. | reverse complement strand
GTGGTGCACGACCCCGAGACGGGCACCAGCTTTCCGGCCACCATCAAGGTCAATCACCCGCTGATCTACAAGGGCCTCGCCGTATACCAATCCAGCTTCGACGACGGCGGCAGCCGCCTGAAGCTGACCGGCTACTCGATGCGCGGCTCGCAGGCGGCGCCGTTCGATATCGAAGGCGAGGTGGGAGCGAGCACCGCGCTGGGCAGCACCATCGGCTCCGAGTACACGATCGAATGGTCCGATTTCCGTGCGTTCAACGTCGAGAACATGGCGCAGGCCGGGCAGGACCTGCGTGCGGTCGACGGCGCCAAGCGGTTCGACCAGCGCCTAGCGGCGGGCATCGAGCGTCAACTCGGCTCGGCCGCGCGCGTCTCCAACGATCGCGAGCTGCGCAACGTCGGTCCGAGCTTGCAGTACAAGGTGCGCGACAAGACCGGGCAGGCGCGCGAATATCACAACTACATGCTGCCGGTCGAACTCGACGGCGTGCGTGTTTTCCTGAGCGGCATGCGCGAGAATCCGAACGACGGCTTCCGCTACCTGCGCATACCTGCCGACGAGAACGGCACGGTGGAAGACTGGATGCGCCTGCGCGCCGCTGTGGCCGATCCCGAACTGCGCGCCATCGCCGCGCGGCAATACGCGGCCCGGGCCATCCCGCTGGAACGCGATGGGGCCGACGACTTGCGCCGCCAGCTCGAGCAGTCGGCGCTGCGTGGTCTGGAGATCTTCGCCGGTGACGGCGATGTCGGCGGTTATCTGGCGGTGTCGCGTTTCATCGAGCGCGTGCCTCCAGGCGAGCAGGAAAAGGCGGCCGAGGTCTTCATGAAGATCCTGAACGGCAGCATGTGGGAACTGTGGCAGGCGGCGCGCGCGCGCGCCGGTCTGGCGCCAACGCCTGAAAACGAGGAGCAGGCCGGTTTCCTGCAGATTGCGACGAACGCGATTTCGGACGCCACGTTCTACGGCGCACCGGTCTATCTGCAACTCAAGGAGTTCGAGGAAATCAAGGCCTCGGTATTGCAGGTGACACGCTCGCCCGGCAAGAACGTCGTGTATCTCGGTTGCCTGCTGCTGGTGATCGGGATCTTTGCCATGTTCTACATCCGCGAGCGCCGGCTCTGGGTCTGGATCAAGGGTGGCAGCGACGGGCAGGCGCACGCGCTGATGGCGCTGACCACGCAGCGCAAGACTCTCGATTTCGAGAAGGACTTCGAGACCCTGAAGTCGCGCCTGACGCAGCCTTGACCCCTGCGCGAGCAAAGTACACTATGCCGGAGCCTAGTGCTTCGGCGGTTCGGAGATCAATGATGGAAATTTCGCAGTCAACGGCCTACACGCCCACCCCCGGATTCTTCCGCCGCCTGAGCGTGGTGGACTGGCTGTATGCCGCCGCCCTGATGGCCGGCGCGCTGTACGCGCTGGCCCGCTTCAGCGAACACATGGACATCTACGAGCAGGGCATCCTGCTGCTGTCGGCGCCCACCTTCGCCTGGCTGGGCTGGCAATGGAAGCCGTTGCGCACGCTGGCCGCGGTGGTCGCGGTCCTGGCCCTGGGCGGGATTTCGTTGTACGACGGATCGCTGGATGCAGCGGAGCAGCGCTTCTTCCTGAAGTACCTATTGTCGAGCCAGTCGGCGATTCTATGGATGAGCACGCTGTTCGTGCTCTCGACCCTGTTCTACATCGGCTCGCTGGCGACCCGCTCGGATACAGGCAGTGCGATCGGCTCGAAGATGGCTTGGGCGGCCGTGGCGATGGGTTTCACCGGCCTGCTGGTGCGCTGGTTCGAGTCCTATCTGCTCGGTCCGGACATCGGTTACATCCCGGTTTCCAATCTGTATGAAGTGTTCATCCAGTTCTGCCTGATCACCACGCTGTTTTACCTCTACTACGAAGAGCGCTACGCAACGCGGCAGATGGGTGCGTTCGTGATGCTGATCGTCACCGCGGCAGTGGCCTTCCTGCTGTGGTACATGCTCACGCGTGATGCCGCGCAGATCCAGCCGCTGGTGCCGGCGCTGCAGAGCTGGTGGATGAAGATCCATGTCCCCGCGAATTTCATCGGCTATGGCACGTTCGCCATCGCCGCGATGGTGGCGATTGCCTATCTGTTCAAGGCCAAGGGCGTATTGGCCGACCGCTTGCCGTCGTTGGAAGTGCTCGACGATGTCATGTACAAGGCGATCGCGATCGGCTTTGCATTCTTCACCATCGCGACCATCCTCGGGGCCCTGTGGGCGGCCGAGGCCTGGGGCGGCTACTGGTCCTGGGACCCGAAGGAGACCTGGGCGCTGATCGTCTGGCTCAACTACGCGGCGTGGCTGCACATGCGCCTCATGAAGGGCCTGCGCGGACAGGTCGCCGCCTGGTGGGCGATCGTCGGCCTGTTCGTGACCACCTTCGCCTTCCTTGGAGTCAACATGTTCCTCTCCGGGCTGCATTCCTACGGGGAGCTCTGATCAGCGGAGCACCCGCGGATGGTGTATGTTTAGTCATTCATCCGCGAGGTGCCGCCATGCAGATCAAGCGCCGTCCGAACGGGATCGACATCCCGTATCCCTCCGAGATCACCCCCCGCGCCGTCTATGAAGGACGGCGCGCCTTTCTCAAGCAGCTCGCGGCAGGCGCGGCGCTCGCCAGCACTGGCGGCCTCGCGTTCTCGCAGGATCGTCCCGCACAGAAACTGTCCGCGACACTTAACCCCGCCTACGTGTTGATGGACCGTCCGACCACCTACAAGGACGCGACCACGTACAACAATTTCTATGAGTTCGGCACCGATAAAGCTGATCCTGCCCGCCACGCCGGCGCGCTGAGGACGCGGCCCTGGACCGTGGCGATCGAGGGCGAGGTGCTGCGGCCGCAGACCATCGATATCGAGACCCTCCTCAAGCTCGCGCCACTTGAGGAGCGCGTCTACCGGCTGCGTTGTGTCGAGGGCTGGTCGATGGTCATTCCGTGGATCGGCTACTCGTTGTCGCATCTGATGCGGAAAGTGGAGCCGACCGGCAACGCGCGCTTCGTGGAGTTCGTCACACTCGCCGATCGCGCCCAGATGCCGGGCTTGCGCGCCCCCATCATCGAATGGCCGTATGTGGAGGCGCTACGCATGGACGAGGCGATGCATCCGCTGACCCTGCTCACGCTCGGCATGTACGGCGAGGTGCTGCCCAACCAGAACGGTGCGCCGGTACGGCTCGTGGTGCCGTGGAAGTACGGCTTCAAGTCGGCCAAGTCCCTGGTGAAGATACGCTTTGTGCGCGAACAACCCCGCACCGCGTGGATGATTTCCGCGCCGCAGGAGTATGGCTTCTATGCGAACGTGAACCCCGACGTCGACCACCCGCGCTGGTCGCAGGCGACCGAACGCAGAATCGGCGAGGACGGCTTCTTCTCGCGCAAGCGCAAGACACTGATGTTCAACGGCTATAGCGAAGTCGATTCGCTGTACGCGGGCATGGACCTCCACCGAAACTACTGATGCAGGGCAGGCGCCTTACGGCCTTCAAAGCGGGCGTGTTCCTGCTCTGCCTGCTGCCGTTCCTGCGGCTGGCCTGGCTGACGGTCGCCGACGGACTCGGCGCCAATCCGATCGAGGCGATCACGCGCAGTACCGGCGCCTGGACGCTGTACTTTCTCTGCATCACGCTGACGATGACGCCGCTGCGGCGTCTTTCCGGCTGGGCCTGGCCGCTGCAGCTGCGGCGCATGGTCGGATTGTTTGCCTTCTTCTACGCCAGCCTGCACTTCCTGACCTTCTTCTGGTTCGACCATTTCTTCGATGTCGCCGAGATGTGGCGCGACGTAATCAAGCGGCCGTTCATCACGGTCGGCTTCATCGCATTCGTGCTGCTGATTCCGCTTGCGGCGACCAGCACGAACCGGATGGTGCGCCGGCTCGGCAGGAACTGGCAGCGCCTGCACCGGTTGATCTACGTAATCGCGCCGCTGGGCGTGCTGCACTTCTGGTGGATGCGGGCGGGGAAGAGCGATTTCGCCGAGCCGGCGCACCATCCGGTTCGTGCTGGTCGCCGCAAGCGGAATCAGCAGCACGAATGCGATGAAGCCGACCGTGATGAACGGCC
>DATLGF010000090.1:0-2244 GCA_035540575.1 Noviherbaspirillum sp. | reverse complement strand
GCGACCACGATGCCGGCCACCACCACGCTGCCCCACAGCACCGTATCGCGCGCGGTCAGCATGTGCGGACGCAGTTCCTGGACGAGGTGGCCGTCCATGCCGGTACGCCAGGCCACGCGCGCCTTCGCGCGCGCGAAGGCGCCGTAGTCCGCGTCCCATTTGTCGCGGTCGCCGACCGCGTGTTCGTGCAGGATCGCTTCCTCGAAGCTGGAGTTGGCCGGTGTGAGCAGCGGATCCATCACGACGATGTAGAGAAATCCGCTCTCGCCGACTTCCTTGCGCTGCATCGCCTGCTCGATCATCGGCATCGCGAGCGCGATTGCCTTTTCCGCGGCGGCACGGTCAATGAAATAGCTACCTGATACGGCCATGTCGAGATCCTTGAGTGAAATGAACAATCAGTGTGCGGTCACGTCGCGCAGCGTGCGGTCCCAGTCGCTGGCAAAGCGTGCAATCGAGAAGCGTTCGCGCGCACAGGCCTGCGCTGCGTCTCCGAGCCGGCGCGCCAGCGCGGGATCGTCGAGCAGACCCTGCATGGCGACAACCAGCTTGTCGACGTCGGTGTCGGCGTAGCCGTTGACGCCGTTGTCGATCACGGTGGCCATCTCTGTCGTGGCCAGCGCCACCACCGGCATGCCGATCATCATCGCCTCGATGACCGCAAGGCCCAGGCTGGTGTAGCGGATCGGATTGAAGAAAAAGCGGTAGCGTGCCGAGAATTCGGCGAGCTGCGCGTGCTGCACTTCGCCCAGTCCGCCAGTCTCGGTCGCGCCCATGCCGACCAGATCGAGCGGCACGCGTTCGCGCGCATGCGCAAACACGTCGCCGCCCAGGCGGCGGCCGCGGCTGGCGATGTTGTTGACCACCACCAGCCCGCGCGCCAGGTCCCCCTGGTAGCGCACGTGCTCGGGCACGATCACGCCGTGTTCGATCACTCGCGTGGGCGTGCGGCCGCTGTCCCACATCAGCGCATTGAAATGGGTGACGTGCACGAGCAGGGTGCCGGGATCGTCGACCGGATGACGCATCTCCGTCGGGTTCTCGCGCGGCGGGTCGTGTTCGAGATAGATCTTCGGAAGCCGGCGCTGCGACTCGGAGAGGTAGAGATGCTGGTCCTCCAGGTATTGGTGGTCGTCCTGGAACAGGATGCAGTCGAACTGCGTTTCCTTGACACGCTCGATCGGCATGTCGTGCACATTGTCGCCCCAGGGAAAGTGCCCGTGCCGGCCGCTGTATCCGGGCGGGCGGTCCGGCTTGGAAAGCACGTAGAAATCATGCGGGGCCCGGGTCAGGTAGTACAGGTAGCTGCCGTGGGTGTGCCAGGTCAGGATCTTCAAGCGTTGCGGCATGGGCGTGGGTGAAATGGTGTCACGCCCGATTGTTGCAGAGCCTCGGTTCGGCGCATTGCGGGATGTCACCCGCGTGCCGCATCAGACGAAGGCCACGCGGTACCGGAGCGCGCCGACAGCGCGCCAGAACACCGCCAGCGGCGGGATCAGCATCGAGGTGAACACCATCTCGGCGATGTGCAGCGGCGATTTCGAGGTGCGGCGCAGCCGTTGCAGGCAGAAGCGTGCCGTCGATCCCGCCCAGACTGCGCCGGCGAGCAGGGCTGCCACCGGGTGCCCGATCAGCGCGAGCAGCACGGCGGCGAACAGCGCCGCGACAGTCAGGTAGAAATCCCAGCGCGGCGACGAACGGATCTTGCGCCGGTACAGCTCCGGATGCTTCTTGTAGAGCAGCGCGTCGAACTGCACCTTCTTCACCTGCGACACCGACACGCCCCAGGACGCGGGACGGATCGGATGCATCATGACTGCGTTCGGCTCGTGCAGGATGGTTGCGCGGTATTCGAGCAGGCGGAAGTAAAGGTCGGAATCCTCGCGCCACGCGAAACGGAAGCGCTCGTCGAAGCCGCCCAGTTCCTCCATCACCTTGCGGCGCACGAAGCAGTTGGCGGTGACGAACTCCGCATGCTCGAGATTCTTCGCATCGAGCTCATAGTCCGTCGGGGTGCCGGACAGCGGCATCACGATGCGCCCCCACACCGCGTGCACATCGTCGCGAAACGCGCGCAGGCCATTGCGCAGCCAGTCGGCGCGGGCGATGGTGTCGTCGTCGGTGAAGGCAACGATCTCGCCGCGCGCGGCGCGCCAGCCGTGGTTGCGCGCGGCCGCCGGGCCATGCGGGCCCATCGACGGAATGTACGTGATGTCCGGGCCCTCTTCGGCGCAGTGCACGGTC
>DATLGF010000089.1:0-3293 GCA_035540575.1 Noviherbaspirillum sp. | reverse complement strand
CGCGAATCTTCGAGGCGGTAGAACGGTTCGAACACCTTTTCCAATTCTTCATCAGGAATACCGGGCCCGGCGTCGCGCACGCATACGATCGCGCGAGCACCATCGGAACGCACCGACACCGCCGCGTGAAGGCCGTACTTGACCGCATTGCCGATCAGGTTTTCGAGACAGCGGCGCAGGGCCGCAGGACGCGCGAGCACGGATGCGCCGCTGCCGCCCTCGAAGCGCACGTCCTGGCCGGCGTCGGCCGCATCGGTGCAGATGCTGTCGACCAGCGAGTCCAGGTCGAGCTGGCGCAGCGGTTCGCCGTTGTCCATGCTGCGTGCAAGATCCAGACCTTCGCGCACCATGACCTGGGTGGCCGACAGGTCGGCTATCAGCTTGTCGCGCAACTCCACGTCTTCCACCTTTTCCAGCCGCAGACGCAGCCGGGTCAGCGGCGTCTGCAGATCGTGCGTGATTGCGGCAAGGATCTGCGTGCGCTGGCGCACGTGCTGGCGGATACGCGCCTGCATTGCGTTGAAGGCCGCGGACGCCTGGCGGATCTCGCGCGCGCCGGTCTCTGGCAGCGGTGGCCTGTCGATGTTCTTTCCAAGCTCGTTGGCGGCATCGGCCAGGCGCTTCAGCGGACGCATCGTCATGCGCGCCACCAGGGCCGCAAGCACGCCGATGCTGGCCAGGAACAGCAGGATTGCGCTGCTGGGGTCGAAGCGCGGAACGAATGAAGGCGGGCGCGGTGTAAATACCGACAGCCTCATCTGCTCGCCGTCGGGAAGCCCGACCAGCAGGACTTCGCATGGCGCCCGACCGTCGGCATTGCGACGGGGCCGGCCCGGCGTCCCGGCGCATTCGCCGGGGAGCGGCGCCGCCGAGTCCACTTCGTAATCCTCAGGAAGGCGTTGCGCGAGCTGCTGTGCGAGGGAGGTGCTATCGGGAAGAACCGCATCGTCGACGGATGCGGGCGCGGCGCGCATGCCGCTGCCGGCGGTGGCGCTATAGAATGCCTCGCGCAGCTCCGGCGGGATCGTGTCCAGCGACACGATGAACTGGGTCACCCGCTCGACGGCGTGATAGTCGCGGAACTGGCTGATCATGCGCTTGCGCTCCTGCATCGCCACCGCCGCGGTCAGCAGGGCCGTGATCACCATGCCGGCGAACAGCACCAGGAACACGCGGCTGGTCATCGATTGCCAGACGGCCTTCATTCCTTGGTCACCGGCGTGGCGAGCACGTAGCCTTCGTTGCGCACGGTCTTGATGATCTGGGGCGAGCGCGCGTCGTCTCCAAGTTTCTGGCGCAGCCGCGAGATTTGCAGGTCGATCGAGCGGTCGAACGGATCGGCGTCGCGCCCGTGCGTGAGGTTCAGGATCTGGTCGCGGTTGAGCACGCGGTTCGCATGGTCGATGAAGATCTTCAGCAGCCGGTATTCGGCGCCGGACAGCGCCACCACCACGCCCTCGGGATTGACCAGGTGGCGCGCGGTGAAATCCATCGTCCAGCCGGCGAAGCGGGCCAGCCGCGGCTGGTCCTCGCGCAGATTCGGCGGCAGCGCCTGCGTGCGGCGCAGTACGCTGCGGATGCGCGCCAGCAGTTCACGCGGTTCGAAGGGCTTCGGCAGGTAGTCGTCGGCGCCCATTTCCAGGCCGAGGATGCGGTCGACCGGTTCCCCGCGCGCGGTCAGCATGATGACCGGGATGCTGGAGTGCGCGCGCAGGTTGCGGCACAGCGTCAGGCCGTCTTCGCCGGGAAGGTTGAGGTCGAGCACGATCAGGTCGACACGACCCTGTTCCATCTGCCGCTGCATCGCCTTGCCGTCGCCGGCCGTGCGCGCCTGGCAGCCGTTGCGCTGAAGATAATCCGCGAGCAGCGAGCTGATCTCGCGGTCGTCGTCGACAATCAGGATGTGGGGAGGGGTTTCCATGGGCGCATTATCGCAATTCCGCGTGGCCCGGGCGGGCCGCGTTTGTAGCCGGAGGTTTCCGTATCGCCACGCGATACACGCGGATACAAACACGGGCGCGGCGGCGTACGTAGCGATACACGAAGGACATGCCGCCGATACGTGCCGCGGGCATCATGGCAAGCGTTCGGGGAGACGACCCGGCAACGCAACCTCTCAAGCAAAGGAAAGACCATGACCACGATTCGCAAGCAACTCCTGATCGGTATCACCGCCCTCGGGCTCGGCATGGGCTCGCTTGCCGTGCACGCACAACCGTCCGGCGCACCCGGTGACCGGCAGGCCAAGATCGAGCGCATGCATGAGCGCATGCAGCAGAAGACCGAGGAACTGCGCGCCAAGCTGAACCTGACGCCGCAGCAGGAGCCGGCGTGGAACGCCTACGTGGCGGCGATGACCCCGAAGCAGGGTGAGCGTCCCGCCCGCCCGAGCCGCGAAGAGATGGCGAAGCTGACGGCGCCGGAACGCATGGACCGCATGCATGCGATGATGCAGCGCGCCGAGCAGGCGATGGCCGTGCGCGCAAAGGCAACGCGCGACTTCTACGCGGTGTTGACGCCGGAGCAGCGCAAGGTGTTCGACGAGAACTTCCACATGGGCCGCGGCCATCATGGGAAGAAGGGAATGCCGCGCGGCTGATCGCACCACCCTTTGCGATCAGGGCGGCGCGCGCTTCACCGAGGCAGGTGAGGCACGCGCCGCCTCGCTGTTTACGTTCAGTGCAGCTTGATGCGCGGGTTGCGCGCGCGGTTGATCAGCTCCGCCCAGGTGGCCAGCCAGGTGTGGAACATGCCGTTGACCGCAATCTGGTGATGCTTGCGCAGCCACCAGTACATCCACTTCGCGACGTGCCCTTCGATGAACATCGAGCCGCGGGTGATCGCGCCCATCAGGCTTCCCACCGCGCTGTAATCGCCGAGCGAAACCAGTGATCCGTAGTCGCGGTAGGTATAGTCGAGCAGCGGCTTGCCGGAGATCATGCGTTCCAGCGACAGCGCCAGCGTCTTGGCCTGCTGGTGCGCGGCCTGGGCGCGCGGCGGGACGAACTTGCCGTCCTCCTGCGGACAGGCCGCGCAGTCGCCGATCGCGAAGATGGACGGATCGCGGGTGGTCTGCAGGTTGCGCTGGACCACCAGCTGGTTGATGCGGTTGGTCTCCAGCCCGCCCAGTTCCTTCATGAAATCGGCGACCTTGATGCCGGCCGCCCAGACCATGATGTCGCTAGGAATGAAGCGGCCGCTCGCCATCTGCACGCCGTCCTTGCGGACCTCGACCACCTGCTCGTTCGTGTGCACCTCGATGTCGAGCGCACGCAGTTCGCGCACCACCGCAT
>DATLGF010000088.1:0-8826 GCA_035540575.1 Noviherbaspirillum sp. | reverse complement strand
GCGCATGGTGTTCCCGGAGCCGGTGATCTCGCAGGCGGTCGAGCCGAAGACCAAGGCCGACCGCCTGCGAGATCACAGGCTCCGGGAACACCATGCGCTCGAGCGTGACGATCGAATCCGGGTCGCACAGCGTGTCGCCGGTGGTCGCTTCCTTCAGGCCGACAGCAGCGGCGATGTCGCCCGCGCGCACTTCCTTGATTTCTTCGCGCTGGTTGGCGTGCATTTGCAGGATCCGGCCGAGCCGCTCCTTCTTGCCCTTGACCGAGTTGTATACGGTGTCACCGGAATTCACGACGCCCGAATAGACGCGGAAGAAGATCAACTGGCCGACGAACGGGTCGGTCATGATCTTGAACGCGAGCGCGGAGAACTTTTCGTTGTCATCCGCCTTGCGCGACGTCGGCTGCTCGTTTTCGTCCGTGCCCTGGACCGGCGGGATGTCGGTCGGCGCCGGCAGGTACTCGATCACGGCGTCGAGCATGGCCTGCACGCCCTTGTTTTTGAAAGCCGTGCCGCACATCATCGGCACGATCTCACCGGCGATGGTGCGCAGACGGATGGCTTTCTTGATCTCTTCCTCGGACAACTCCCCCTCTTCGAGGTACTTGTTCATCAGCTCTTCGTTGGCCTCGGCGGCAGCCTCAACCATCTTCTCGCGCCATTCGTCGCTGGTCGCTTGCAGTTCGGCAGGGATATCGCGGTATTCGAATTTCGTACCCTGGGAAGCCTCGTCCCAGTAGATCGCCTTCATCTTGATCAGGTCGACCACGCCTTCGAACGTATCTTCGGCGCCGATCGGCACCTGGATCGGAACCGGATTGGCCTTCAGGCGCGCGCGCATCTGGTCATAGACCTTGAAGAAGTTCGCGCCGGTGCGGTCCATCTTGTTCACGAATGCCAGACGGGGAACCCGGTACTTGTTGGCCTGACGCCATACGGTTTCCGACTGCGGCTGCACGCCACCCACGGCGCAGTAGACCATGCAGGCGCCGTCGAGAACGCGCATCGAACGCTCCACCTCGATGGTGAAGTCCACGTGACCCGGGGTGTCGATGATGTTGATGCGGTGCTCGGGGAAATTGCCGGCCATGCCCTTCCAGAAGCAGGTGGTGGCGGCGGACGTGATCGTGATGCCGCGCTCTTGCTCCTGCTCCATCCAGTCCATGGTTGCAGCGCCATCGTGCACTTCACCCAGCTTGTGGTTCACACCGGTGAAGAACAGGATACGCTCGGTCGTGGTGGTTTTACCGGCGTCAATATGAGCGGAAATACCGATGTTGCGGTAGCGCTCGATGGGGGTCTTGCGAGCCATATTCAATCCTAAGCTGGCCCCGCGCCATGCGTGCGGGGATCGGGTTAAATCCGGGTTAATCCAGATGGGCCAAAACCGAGCGCCGCTTTGCGGTAATCGCCCGGTTTTGACCCTGTTGCTGCAACGCCTTCAGCGATGCGAAGGCAACGATCGTTTTGATTCTCTTTAGAAGCGGAAGTGCGAGAACGCCTTGTTCGCCTCAGCCATGCGGTGAACTTCGTCACGCTTCTTCATGGCGCCGCCACGGCCTTCAGCAGCTTCCATCAACTCACCGCCCAGACGCTGGGGCATCGACTTTTCGCTGCGCTTGTTCGCAGCTTCACGCAGCCAGCGCATGGACAGCGCGAGGCGGCGCACCGGGCGCACCTCAACCGGCACCTGGTAGTTCGCACCGCCGACGCGGCGCGACTTCACTTCGACCATCGGCTTGCAGTTGTTGATGGCGGCGGTGAAGACTTCCAGCGGATCCTTGCCGCTCTTTTGCTGGATGTGGTCAACCGCACCATAGATGATGTTCTCGGCGACCGATTTTTTACCGGACAGCATCAGGACGTTGACGAACTTGGCAACTTCGACATTGCCGAACTTCGGATCCGGGAGGATTTCCCGCTTGGGGACTTCACGACGACGTGGCATTTCGATTCCTTTCTCTCTTCAGTTGAGCGCGGCGTGGAGAATTTCGCCCGCACTCCCGGATGACCATCCTGATCACCCACTTACTCGACCCCAATCATTCGCACTCCGGGCCGACTCAATCCGCCTCCGCGCCAACAGAGTGGCACACGACGGAAAATTCAGTTACTTCTTGGCAGCCTTGGCGCGCTTGGCACCATACTTCGAGCGGGCCTGCTTGCGGTCCTTGACGCCCTGGGTATCCAGTGCGCCGCGCACCATGTGGTAACGCACACCCGGCAAATCCTTCACACGGCCGCCGCGCAGCAGCACGACGCTGTGTTCCTGCAGATTGTGGCCTTCGCCGCCGATATACGAAATGACTTCGAAACCGTTGGTCAGGCGCACCTTGGCGACCTTACGCAGCGCCGAGTTCGGCTTCTTCGGGGTCGTGGTGTAGACGCGTGTGCAGACGCCGCGTTTCTGCGGGCTGTTTTCCAGCGCCGGCGACTTGCTCTTCACAACCGCGGAAACCCGCGGCTTGCGAATCAGTTGATTGATTGTTGGCATCGGTCTTTAAAAAAAACAGTAACTACATGAACAAACCCGACGCAGGAAAAATCCGGCGCCGGGAGGGGAAGCTTCCCTTTCAGGTGCCCGTTTCGGGTTCGATTCGGGCGCGATTCAAGCCGGGGGCGAGCGTTGCGGAAGGCGGGAAAACGACAAGACCTGCAGACCAAAGAACGCCCAGGCCCGGGAAAGCCTGAAATCGAGAACTCGCGAGTTTAACGGAGAACGGCTGCGACTGTCAATGCAGCTTTGCATCCGCCGCTCTCAGGAATAAAAAACGGCACCGCTGTGCGGTGCCGTTTTTGCGCAGTCAAGCGCCCTGACTGAATCAGGCTTGGCCCTCGTCCTGCTGCGGCTCGCCCCCTTCTGCATGGGCCGCCTCGGCTTCGGCCGAACGGGCGGATTCCTCCGCCAGCAGCAGCGCGCTGCGCTCTTCGGCTTCCCAAGTCTCCTTCTCCTTGCGGGCGCGGTGATAAGCCAGGCCGGTACCCGCCGGGATCAGGCGACCCACGATGACGTTTTCCTTCAGACCACGCAGGCCGTCCTTCTTGCCCATGATCGCGGCTTCGGTCAGGACACGCGTGGTTTCCTGGAACGATGCGGCCGAGATGAAGGAGTCGGTCGACAGCGAGGCCTTGGTGATACCCAGCAGCACGTTGTCGTAGGTGGCCGGACGCTTTCCTTCGGCGATGACGCGGTCGTTTTCGTCCAGCAGCTCGGAGCGCTCGACCTGTTCGCCCGGGATGTAGTTGGTATCCCCGGCGTCCACGACCTGCACGCGCCGCAGCATCTGGCGCACGATCACCTCGATGTGCTTGTCGTTGATCTTCACGCCCTGCAGACGGTAGACGTCCTGCACCTCGTCGACGATGTAGCGCGCCAACGCCTCGATGCCCAAGAGACGCAGGATGTCCTGCGGATCTGCCGGACCGTCCACGATCATTTCGCCCTTGTTCACCACCTGGCCGTCATGCACCAGCACCTGCTTGTCCTTGGTGATCAGGAACTCGTGCTTGTTGCCGTCCATGTCAGTGATTTCCAGACGCTGCTTGCCCTTGGTCTCCTTGCCGAATGCCACCGTACCGGTGACTTCCGCCAGCATGCCGGCATCCTTCGGCGAACGGGCCTCGAACAGTTCAGCCACACGCGGCAGACCGCCGGTAATGTCACGGGTCTTCTGCGATTCGGTCGGGATACGTGCGAGCACTTCACCGACCGATACCTGCTGGCCGTCCTTCACGGTGATCAGCGCGCCGACCTGGAAGCCAATCGTCACCGCATGTTCGGTGCCGGCGATCTTTACTTCCTCGCCCTTCTCGTTGAGCAGCTTCACCTGCGGACGCATGACCTTGGTGGAGGAACCACGGCGCTTGGCGTCAATGACGACCAGGGTCGACAGACCGGTTACTTCGTCGATCTGCTTGGCGACGGTCACGCCTTCTTCCACGTTCTCGAACTTCACGGTACCTGCGTACTCGGTGATGATCGGACGGGTCAGCGGGTCCCAGTTCGCCAGTGCGGTACCAGCCTTGATCGCCAGGCCATCCTTGACCAGGAGCGTTGCACCGTAGGGCACCTTGTGACGCTCGCGCTCGCGGCCGATGTCGTCCGTGATCAGCACTTCGCCGGAACGGGAAATGACGATCTGTTCGCCCTTGCCGTTGGTCACGTAACGCATGGTCGCGGTGAAGCGCACTGTGCCGTTCGACTTGGCTTCCACCGAGGAGGCCACCGCTGCACGCGATGCCGCACCACCGATGTGGAAGGTACGCATCGTCAGCTGGGTACCCGGTTCACCGATCGACTGCGCTGCCACCACACCGACGGCTTCGCCGGCATTGACCAGCATGCCGCGGCCAAGGTCGCGGCCGTAGCACTTCGCGCACAGACCGTAGCGTGTGTCGCAAGTGAGCGGTGTGCGTACCTTCACTTCGTCGATGCCCAGCGCCTCGATCGTCTCGACCGCGTCTTCGTCCAGCAGCGTGCCGGCCTCGTACAGCGTTTCCTGGTTTTCCGGATTGATGACGTCGTTCGCTGCCACGCGGCCGAGGATACGGTCGCGCAGCGCTTCGATCACCTCACCACCTTCGACCAGCGCCTTCATCGACGCGCCGTTGGCGGTGCCGCAATCGTCTTCGGTAACCACCAGATCCTGGGTCACGTCGACGAGACGACGGGTCAGGTAACCGGAGTTTGCAGTCTTCAGCGCTGTATCGGCCAGACCCTTGCGGGCGCCGTGGGTCGAGATGAAGTACTGCAGAACGTTCAAGCCCTCGCGGAAGTTCGCGGTAATCGGCGTTTCGATGATCGAACCGTCCGGCTTGGCCATCAGGCCGCGCATGCCGGCAAGCTGGCGGATCTGCGCGGCGGAACCCCGTGCACCGGAATCGGCCATCATGTAGATCGCGTTGAACGATTCCTGCACGCCCTTGCTGCCGTCGCGCTTGGTCACGTCCTCGACCTTCAACTGCTCCATCATGGCCTTGCCGACTTCGTCGCCGGCCTTGCCCCAGATGTCGACCACCTTGTTGTAGCGCTCGCCAGCCGTCACAAGACCGGACGCGTACTGCTGCTCGATCTGCTTCACTTCCGATTCGGCTTGGCCGATGATGGTCGCCTTCTGCGGCGGCACCAGCATGTCATCCACGCAGATCGAGATGCCGGCGCGGGTCGCCAGGCGGAAGCCCGACTGCATCAGCTGATCGGCGAACACGACGGTCGCACGCAGGCCGCACTTGCGGAACGAGGTATTGATCAGCTTCGAGATTTCCTTCTTCTTCAGCGCCTTGTTCAGCACCGGGAACGGCAGGCCCTTCGGCAGGATCTCGGACAGGATCGCACGGCCGACAGTCGTCTCATAGCGGTTCACCGTCTTCACGAACTCACCGGTGGCCGGGTCCTTCGGGTACTCGGTGATGCGCACGGTGATGCGCGAGGTCAGCTCGATTTCCTTGTTGTCGTAGGCGCGGATCACTTCGCCCACATCGGCGAACATCATCCCCTCGCCGCGGCCGTTGATCTTCTCGCGGGTTGCGTAGTACAGACCGAGCACGATGTCCTGAGACGGGACGATCGACGGCTCGCCGTTGGACGGGAACAGCACGTTGTTGGAGGCCAGCATCAGTGTGCGGGCTTCCATCTGCGCCTCGATCGACAGCGGGACGTGGACAGCCATCTGGTCGCCGTCGAAGTCGGCGTTGAATGCCGCGCAGACCAGCGGATGCAGCTGGATCGCCTTGCCTTCGATCAGCACCGGCTCAAACGCCTGGATGCCCAGACGGTGCAGCGTCGGCGCGCGGTTGAGCAGGACCGGATGTTCGCGAATCACTTCTTCCAGGATGTCCCAGACCACCGGTTCCTGCATCTCGACCAGCTTCTTGGCGGCCTTGATCGTCGTTGCCAGGCCCATCAGCTCGAGCTTGTTGAAGATGAAGGGCTTGAACAGTTCGAGCGCCATCAGCTTCGGCAGGCCGCACTGGTGCAGCTTCAGTTGCGGGCCCACGACGATGACCGAACGGCCGGAATAGTCGACGCGCTTGCCGAGCAGGTTCTGACGGAAGCGGCCGCCCTTGCCCTTGATCATTTCAGCGAGCGACTTCAGCGGACGCTTGTTGGCGCCAGTCATGGCCTTGCCGCGACGGCCATTGTCGAGCAGCGAGTCGACGGCTTCCTGCAGCATGCGCTTTTCATTGCGCGTGATGATTTCCGGCGCACGCAGCTCCATCAGCCGCTTCAAACGATTGTTGCGGTTGATGACGCGGCGATACAGATCGTTCAGGTCGGAGGTCGCAAAGCGGCCGCCATCCAGCGGCACCAGCGGACGCAGTTCCGGCGGCAGGACCGGCAGCACTTCCATGATCATCCACTCGGGCTTGATGCCGGAACGCTGGAAGGCCTCGAGCACCTTCAGGCGCTTGGCGTACTTCTTGATCTTGGCTTCGGACTTCGAATCCTTCAGCTCCTGGCGCAGCTGGTCGACCTCGCGGTCGATGTCGATCGTTCGCAAGAGCTCGCGAATGCCTTCGGCGCCCATGAAGGCGGTGAAGTCATCGCCGTACTCTTCGTACTTGGCCGCGTAGTCGTCTTCCGACATGATCTGGCACTTCTTCAGCGGGGTCATGCCCGGATCGGTCACGACGTAGGCTTCGAAATACAGCACGCGCTCGATGTCGCGCAGCGTCATGTCGAGCACCATGCCCAGACGCGACGGCAGCGACTTCAGGAACCAGATATGCGCGGTCGGCGAGGCCAGCTCGATGTGGCCCATGCGCTCGCGGCGCACCTTGGCCAGCGTGACCTCCACGCCGCACTTCTCGCAGATCACGCCGCGGTGCTTCAGCCGCTTGTACTTTCCGCACAGGCATTCGTAGTCCTTGATCGGGCCGAAGATCTTGGCGCAGAACAGGCCGTCGCGCTCGGGCTTGAACGTACGGTAGTTGATGGTCTCCGGCTTCTTGACTTCACCGTAGGACCAGGAACGGATCTTCTCGGGCGACGCGAGGCCGATCTTGATCGCGTCGAATTGTTCGCTTTGCTGAACTTGCTTGAATAGATCGAGCAGTGCTTTCATCTATCACTCCAGAGTGGCGTGAATCAAAATATCTGTTGCTTCGGTAGTTCCGCGCCGGGCGCATCTGCATGCGGCCGGCGCCTGCGCCCGATTACTCGCGTTCCAGGTCGATATCGATACCCAGCGAGCGGATTTCCTTCACCAGCACGTTGAAGGACTCCGGCATGCCGGCGTCGATTACGTGATCGCCCTTGACCAGGTTCTCGTAGACCTTGGTACGGCCGGTGACGTCGTCCGACTTCACGGTGAGCATCTCCTGCAGCACATACGACGCGCCATAGGCTTCCAGCGCCCACACTTCCATTTCACCGAAGCGCTGGCCGCCGAACTGCGCCTTGCCGCCCAGCGGCTGCTGGGTCACCAGCGAGTACGGGCCGGTGGAGCGTGCGTGCATCTTGTCGTCGACCAGGTGGTGCAGCTTGAGCACGTGCATGTAGCCGACCGTGACCGGGCGCTCGAAGGCTTCGCCTGTGCGGCCGTCGTACATCGTGACCTGGTTCTTCGACGGCGTCATGCCGAGCTGGGTCGCGATCTCGTCCGGATAGGCCAGATCCAGCATGCGGCGGATCTCGCCTTCGTGCGCGCCGTCGAACACCGGGGTTGCGAACGGCACGCCATGCTTCAGGTTGTTCGCGAGCGTGAGGATTTCCTCATCCGACAGGCTGTCGAGGTCTTCGCTGCGGCCGGATTCGTTGTAGATCTTGCCGAGGAAGGCGCGAAGTTCGGCCGCCTTCTGCTGTGCGCGCAGCATTTCGCCGATGCGCAGGCCAAGACCCTTAGATGCCCAGCCGAGGTGAACCTCGAGCACCTGACCAACGTTCATCCGCGACGGCACGCCGAGCGGGTTCAGCACGATGTCGGCCGGCGTGCCGTCAGCCATGTACGGCATGTCTTCGACCGGCACGATGCGCGACACCACACCCTTGTTGCCGTGACGACCGGCCATCTTGTCACCGGGCTGCAGGCGGCGCTTGACGGCCAGGTAGACCTTGACCATCTTGAGCACGCCCGCCGGCAGTTCGTCGCCCTGCGTGAGCTTCTTGCGCTTTTCCTCGAACGCCAGGTCGAAGCTGTGGCGCTGCTGCTCGATCGAGTTCTTGATCGACTCGAGCTGCGCGGCCACGTCGTCGTCCGCAGGGCGGATGTCGAACCAGTGGTACTTGTCGATCGACTGCAGGTAGGCCTTGTCGATCTTGGTGCCCTTGGCGAGCTTGTTCGGGCCGCCGTTGGCCACCTTGCCCGTGAGGAGCTTCTCGATCCGGTCGTACGCGTCGGCTTCGACGATGCGCAGCTGGTCGTTCAGGTCCAGGCGGAAGCGCTTGAGCTCATCGTCGATGATCTGCTGGGCCCGCTTGTCGCGCTGGATGCCTTCGCGGGTGAAGACCTGCACGTCGATGACGGTGCCTTGCGAGCCCTGGTCGACGCGCAGCGAGGTGTCCTTCACGTCGGACGCCTTCTCGCCGAAGATCGCGCGCAGCAGCTTCTCTTCCGGCGTCAGCTGCGTCTCGCCCTTCGGCGTGACCTTGCCCACCAGCGTGTCGCCGGCCTGCACCTCGGCGCCGATGTATACGATTCCCGACTCGTCCAGGCGCGACAGCTGGCTCTCCGACAGGTTCGAGATGTCGCGCGTGATGTCCTCGGGACCGAGCTTGGTGTCGCGCGCGAGCACCGACAGCTCCTCGATGTGGATCGACGTGTAGCGGTCGTCGGAAACCACCTTCTCCGAGATCAGGATCGAGTCCTCGAAGTTGTAGCCGTTCCA
>DATLGF010000087.1:0-9875 GCA_035540575.1 Noviherbaspirillum sp. | reverse complement strand
TGCTGATGCGCGCCGGCCATACCGAAGCCGGTTGCGACTTCGCGCAGCTGGCGGGCCTGACGCCCGCCGCCGTGATCTGCGAGATCCTGAAGGATGACGGCACGATGGCGCGCCTGCCGGACCTGATCGAGTTCGCCAACGAGCACGGTCTGAAGATCGGCACGATCGCCGACCTGATCCACTACCGCAGCCGCAACGAAAGCATCGTCGAACGCATCGGCGAGCGCAGCATGCAGACGGCGTTCGGGGAGTTCAAGAGCATTGCGTACCGCGACAAGCCCAGTGGCGGCGCCCACCTGGCGCTGCTGCACGGCGATCCGCGGCCTGATCTCGAGACGCTGGTGCGCGTGCATCAGCCGGTATCCATCCTCGATCTGCTTGAAACCCGCGCCACGACCCATTCGTGGACCATCGCGTCGGCGATGGAAGCGATCCGCGCAAGCGAGCGCGGCGCCATCGTCCTGCTCAATTGCGAAGAATCGGCCGACGAGATGTTTGCGCAGTTCAATGCGCTGAACTCGCCCGGCGACCGGCCGCAGCCGCGTGGCTCGCGCATGGACCTGCGCACCTACGGCATCGGCGCCCAGATCCTGAAGGATCTCGGCGTCGGCAAGATGCGTCTGCTGGCCAATCCGCGCAAGATGCCGTCGATGACGGGCTTCAACCTCGAAGTGGTCGGCTACCGGGCGTGTCCGGACAACTGAATCTCTGATCGCCGGCACTGGGCCGGCGTCTTTCTTTCAACACCGCGGATGGAAACAGCGCCCTGTGCGCCGGGCCATCCGCGATAACGGCCCCGTGCCAAAGGAAACCATCATGACGGTAGGTGCCTACGAAACGAATCTCGATGGCGAAAGCCTGCGCATCGGCATCGTGCAATCCCGCTTCAACGAAGACGTCTGCCACGGACTGCTGTCGGCTTGCCTGGCCGAGCTCAAGCGGCTTGGCGTGGCAGACGAGGACGTGCTGCACGTTACCGTGCCCGGCGCTCTGGAAATCCCGCTGGCGCTGCAGAAGATGGCGGAAACCGAGCAGTTCGATGCACTGATCGCGTTGGGCGCGGTCATACGCGGGGAAACCTATCATTTCGAGCTGGTCTCGAACGAGTCGGGCGCCGGCATCACGCGCGTGTCGCTCGACTTCGGCATCCCGATCGCCAATGCGGTGCTGACCACGAATACAGACGAGCAGGCCGAGGTACGCATGGCCGAGAAGGGCGCCGACGCCGCACGCGTGGCCGTCGAGATGGCGAATCTGGCTCTGGCGCTTGATGAGCTGGCCGAGGCCGGCGAGGACGAGTGATGTCGCAGAAGAGCATGCATGCCAACCCGAGCAAGAACCGCACGCCGCGCCACCGCGCGCGCGAGTTCGCATTGCAGGGGCTATACCAGTGGTTGCTGAACCAGGATGACGCCGGAGCCATCGATGCCCACATCCGCCAAGCCCACGGTTTCGACAAGGCGGATTCCGAGCATTTCGACACCTTGCTGCACGGCACGATCCGGCAGGCGCCGCAGCTGCGCGAAGGCCTCGGTCCCTTGATCGACCGGCCGCTCGACCAGCTTTCCCCGGTCGAGCACGCGGCGCTGCTGATCGGCGCCTACGAACTGAGCAATCACATCGAAATCCCGTACAAGGTGGTGATCAACGAGGCGGTCGAGCTGACCAAGTCCTTCGGCGGCATCGACGGGCACAAGTATGTGAACGGCGTGCTCGACAAGTTCGCCGCCAGGGTGCGCGTGGCGGAGACCGAAGACGCAAAGAAGCGCTGAAGCGGCATGCAAATCGATCACTTGCTGGCGGGACGCCTGGCCAATATCGCGCCTTTCCACGTGATGGAGCTGGCGAAGATGGCTGCGGACCTGGAGCGCCAGGGACGTTCCATCATTCACATGGGGATCGGCGAGCCGGACTTCACCGCGCCCCCGCCGGTCGTCGAGGCCGCTATGCAGGCGATGACCGACGGTCGCCTCCAGTACACCGCCGCGATGGGCATCACGCCGCTGCGGGAGGCGATTTCGGCCCACTATCGCCGCACCTACGGGCTGGACGTGGCGCCGCAGCGCATCATCGTCACGGCCGGCGCCTCGGCGGCGCTGCTGCTGGCCTGCGCCGCGCTGGTGGAGCGGGACAGCGAAGTGCTGATGCCCGATCCATCCTATCCGTGCAACCGACATTTCGTCGCCGCGTTCGAGGGGCGGGCGCGTATGATTGCCAGCGGCCCGGCCGAGCGCTTCCAGCTGACCGAGGCGATGGTGCGCGAGCACTGGTCGCCCGCGACACGCGGCGTGCTGCTGGCATCGCCGTCAAACCCGACCGGAACCTCGATCGCGCCGGACGAGCTGGCGCAGATCGTCGCGGCTGTGCGCGAGAAGGGCGGGTTCACCATCGTCGACGAGATCTACCAGGGTTTGAGCTACGACGCGGCGCCGACCTCGGCGCTGTCGCTCGGCGAGGATGTGGTCGTCATCAACAGCTTCTCAAAGTACTTCAACATGACAGGCTGGCGCCTCGGCTGGCTGGTGGTGCCGCCGGCGCTGGTCCCGCAGATCGAAAAGCTCGCGCAAAACCTGTTCATCTGCGCGTCTGGCGTCGCGCAACATGCCGGACTGGCCTGCTTCAGCGAAGCCGCGCTGTCCATCTACGAACAGCGCAAGGCGGAATTCAAGCGGCGGCGCGACTACATCGTTCCGGCACTCGAGGATCTCGGATTCGCGGTCCCGGTCAGGCCCGACGGCGCGTTCTACGTGTACGCCGACTGTTCCAGGCTGGCGGATGACGCGGACCGCCTGACCATCGACATGCTCAACCATGCGGGGGTGGTGCTGGTCCCGGGTCTCGATTTCGGGCCGCATACGGCGCGGCAGTACATCCGGCTGTCGTATGCCACTTCAATGGAGAACCTGCAGGAGGCAGTGCGGCGGCTCAGGGTGTTCTTCGATCAGCGGTCGAAATGAAAAAGGAGCCATTGGCTCCTTTTTTTGTGACTGACTCGGTGTTCAAAGCGCCGACGCCACCTGCTCTGCCTGGGCGAGCGGCTGGCCCGATTCGGCGCTCGCCTGCGCCGTCTCAGGCGCGCTCGGCGCAGCAGCGGGCTTCGGGGCCGAGGCGGCGCGCGTATGGATCGGGACCTTGCGGCCCATCGCCACATCCTTCAGGCGCGCATGTTCGGCCAGCACCTTCGCCCCATAGCCGAAGTCCGTGTCGAACGCGGCGGCACCCACGTACATCTTCAGGCCAGCCTCGACCGATCCGCCGCGGGTCACGTATTCCTTCAGGATGCGCGAGCCGACCTGGATGTTGGCAACCGGGTTCAGCGCCGCCTCTATGCCGCCGAGCGGCTCGAACTTGTCCTTGTGGATGTGCGACATCACCTGCATCAGGCCCTGCGCACCGGCCGGACTCTCCGCGAACGGATTGAAGCGCGATTCGATCGCCATCACAGACAGAATGAGCAGCGGGTCAAGCTTGAGTTCCCTGGCCGTCTGGTAGGCGGTGGTGACGAACAGGTGGGTGGCGTCGCTGGCGACCCGGTAGCGGCGGGCAATCCAGTTGGCGACCCGTTCCTGCTGCCGACGCAATTCCTCGGCAGCGTCGTGGGTGGCCGCTTCGACCGCGTGCGCGGCAGCGGGTGCGGCGGGCAACAGCGCGGCAACGAGAGGGGGCTGAGACAGAGTCTCCTCGGCGGCCGCCTCCTCGGCGAAGCCGAGCATCATCAGCGCGCGGTCGCCGAACTCGGGCCGCGCGACGAGCGCTGCCGTTGCGCACAGTGCAACGAAGCCGATCATCATCAGTGCGTGGCGAGCGGTCGTGAAGAATCCGCTCGCGGTATCGCGCACGACGAGCGCAATGGCGGCGGACCGACCGGCCTCGCGCCGGCTGATCTCGACCATGGAGCGCATCCATCGGTTTGACATATATACCTCCTGAATCGCCGGAGCACGACCCTTCCTGCTTGCAGGCGGGCCACGCCTCGGAATCAGTGACATCGGCTGGGATCGGCGCGCAGCGCCAGATGCCGGCCGGCGGAGTTGCCAGGCGACCGGGCGGCCGCTCGATATGGCAACTTTTGCGGGTGCAAGGCGGACGCCTTGTGAAACACTCCTTACAATGTGGGACCCGGAACCCGTTGGCAGTGAGTGGACGTCTCGAGCCGGCTGGTTCGGCCGGAAATCCACCCCTCGTTCAAAGTTGCGCGAATTGTAGGGAGCTGTTTATAACGCGTCAATACTATAGAATCTATTTCTTATTACTTCTAAATATAGAAACCTTGCGCCGACGCATCGGGAGGTCTTGGAAATCAAGGGCTTGGCGCTCGTATTAGAGAATGGAAAGCAGGTTCCAGCATTGTGAAAAATCATGAGATATACCGACCTGCGCGACTTCATTGACCAGCTGGAGAAGACTGGAGAACTGCGGCGCGTGCGCGTGCCGGTGTCCCCGAAGCTTGAAATGACCGAGATCTGCGACCGCACGCTGCGCGCGGAGGGGCCGGCGTTGCTGTTCGAGCTACCAGAGGGGCATACGATGGCCGTGCTGGGGAATCTGTTCGGCACCACGCGGCGCGTCGCTCTTGGAATGGGCGCGAACGACTTGGGCGAGCTGCGCAAGATCGGCCACGTGCTGGCGCGCCTGAAGGAGCCGGAACCGCCGAAGGGCTTCAAGGATGTGCTCGGGCTGGGCGGGCTGGTGAAATCGCTGTGGGACATGGCCCCGAAGGAGCTGCGCTCGGCGCCTTGCCAGGAAGTCGTGTGGGAGGGCGGCGAGGTCGACCTTGGCAGGCTGCCGATCCAGCACTGCTGGCCGGGCGACGTCGCCCCGTTGATCACCTGGGGCCTCGTGGTCACCAAGGGGCCGCACAAGAAGCGGCAGAATCTCGGCATCTACCGCCAGCAGGTGCTGGGGCGCAACAAGGTAATCATGCGCTGGCTCGCGCATCGCGGTGGGGCGCTCGATTTCCGCGAGCATGCGCGCCTTCATCCGGGGCGGCCGTATCCGGTGGCGGTGGCGCTCGGCGCGGATCCGGCAACGATACTGGGCGCGGTGACGCCGGTGCCGGACAGTCTGTCCGAGTACCAGTTCGCCGGCCTGCTGCGCGGCAGCCGTACGGAGCTGGTCAAGACGATCGGCAGTGAACTGCGGGTGCCGGCCTCGGCGGAGATCGTTCTCGAAGGCCATATCTATCCGGATGCCGATCATCCCAGCGGCTTCGAACATGCGCTCGAAGGTCCGTACGGCGATCACACCGGCTATTACAACGAGCAGGACTGGTTTCCGGTCTTCACGATCGACCGCATCACGATGCGGCGCGATCCAATCTATCACTCGACCTACACCGGCAAGCCGCCGGACGAGCCGGCCGTGCTCGGCGTGGCGCTCAATGAAGTGTTCGTGCCGCTGCTGCAGAAGCAGTTCGCCGAGATTACCGATTTCTACCTGCCGCCCGAGGGCTGCAGCTACCGGATGGCGGTGGTCCAGATGCGCAAGGCCTATCCTGGCCATGCGAAGCGCGTGATGTTCGGGGTCTGGAGCTTCCTGCGTCAGTTCATGTATACGAAGTTCATTGTCGTCGTCGACGAGGATGTGAACGTGCGCGACTGGAAGGAGGTGATCTGGGCGATCACCACGCGCGTGGATCCGTCGCGCGACACCACGCTGGTCGACAACACGCCGATCGACTACCTCGATTTCGCATCACCGGTCAGCGGCCTGGGCAGCAAGATGGGCATCGACGCGACCAACAAGTGGCCGGGCGAGACCAGCCGCGAGTGGGGGCGGACAATAGAGATGAGCCCGGAGGTGAAGGCCAGGGTGGACCGGATCTGGGAGGAACTGGGGCTTTAGTGGGCAGGAAAGCAGCGTTGCCTTGATGTTTCATCAGAGGACAGCACCCCACGATGCTGATAGAATGCAGGTCGGCGGGCCCCTGCGCATTGCGGCGTGGTCAACCTGGTCAGGTCGGGAACGAAGCAGCCACAGCCATTTCCCGCAAGTGCCGCAGACAAGGCTCGCCCCCTTATTCTCATTCCTCCTTCCTGCCGCGACGTTTCGTCCGCCTTATCCCGCATGCTCGACAGTGTCGCCATGGGTTGATGCCGTCTTTCATGCGTGCCCGCAATCGAACCGCGCTTGGGACCGCGCACAGGTCGGGTAAAATTCCGGCTGTTGCAGCAAACGCATTCACGCACGCCTCCCATGTCCTATCAGGTTCTCGCCCGCAAGTATCGCCCCCGCAGCTTCGAGACGTTGGTCGGGCAGGAGCATGTCGTGCGTGCGTTGACCCATGCACTGGAGCAAAAACGGCTCCACCATGCGTATCTGTTTACCGGCACGCGCGGAGTGGGCAAGACAACGCTCTCGCGCATTCTCGCCAAGTCGCTCAACTGCGAAACCGGCATCACCGCGCGGCCCTGCGGGACATGCGAAGCCTGCACGGCAATTGATGCCGGACGCTTCGTCGACTACATCGAGATGGACGCAGCCTCGAACCGCGGCGTCGATGAAATGGCGCAGTTGCTGGAACAGGCGATCTACGCACCTTCGAACGCGCGCTTCAAGGTCTACATGATCGACGAAGTGCACATGCTGACCAACCACGCGTTCAATGCGATGCTGAAGACGCTGGAAGAGCCGCCGGAGCATGTGAAGTTCATCCTCGCGACCACAGATCCGCAGAAAATTCCCGTCACCGTGCTGTCGCGCTGCCTGCAGTTCAACCTGAAGCAGATGCCGCCGGGTCATATCATCGGCCATCTCGAGAACATCCTCGGCCAGGAAGGCATCGCGTTCGAGACGCCGGCGCTGCGCCTGCTCGCGCAGGGTGCGCATGGGTCTATGCGCGATGCGCTGTCGCTGACCGATCAGGCGATCGCCTATGCGGCCGGTCAGGTGACGCTGGAATCGGTGCAGGGCATGCTCGGTGCGCTCGACCAGTCCTACCTGATCCGTGTGCTTGATGCGCTGGCCGAGCAGGACGGAACCGCCTTGCTTGCGGTGGCAGACGAGATGGCGACGCGCAGCCTGTCCTACAGCGCCGCACTGCAGGACCTGGGCAGCCTGTTGCACCGGATCGCAATGGCGCAGTCGGTGCCGGCCGCGATCGGCGACGACCTGCCCGAGCGCGCCGAGGTGCTGCGCCTGGCGGAGAAGTTCGAGCCGGAGGAAGTGCAGCTGTTCTATCAGATCGCCGTTCACGGCCGCAACGAACTCAGTCTCGCGCCCGACGAGTACGCCGGTTTCTCGATGACTCTGCTGCGCATGCTGGCCTTCCGACCCGGACATGCGGAGGCGGTGCGGGCGCCGGCCGAAGCGCCTGCCGCGGCTCGCCCCGCGTCAGCGACACGACCGGCGGCCGCGGCACAGAATCGGGAACCGGTTGCGGCGGCAGCACCTGCGGCACCTGCGGCACCTGCGGCACCCGCGGCTCCGGCAATGGCCCGCCCGGCGGGCATGAGCCCGGCACGCGCCGCGCTCGAGGCGGCACGCAGCGGCAAGCCGCTTTCCATGCCTGCGCCCGCCGCAGCGACTGCACCGGCGCCGAAACCGGTCCAGCCGGTGCCGGAACCCGATTCCGGGGTGCCGCCCTGGATGGACGAAGGCCCGCCCGATGAGTTCTCCGCGCGGCCCGGTTCGGCTCCAGCTCAAAAAAAAACTGAATCCGCAGCCGTTGAACTGAAGGAGCCGGTGTCGGCAACGGCTCCCGTCGAGCCGCCGCCGCTGGCACGCGCACCGCGCGAGGTCGCGCCTGTTCCCGCTCTGAACTGGGACGGCGACTGGCCCACGCTGGCAGCGAAGCTGCCGCTACGGGGCGTGGTCCATCAACTGGCACAGCAAAGCGAACTGCTCGAATGCGAGCCGCACGGCGAGGGCACGGCGTTCCTGTTGCGCATTCCGGTCGACACCCTGCGTTCGGCCGGCGCGGTGGACAAGCTTGCGACGGCATTGAGCGAACACTTTGGCAAGCCGGTGCGCGTGAATACCGAAATCGGCGCGGTGGCGCGCACGGCCAACGCGGCTGCCGTGGCCGAGCGCGAGGCGCGCCAGCGCGAAGCCGAGGAAAGCATGCACAACGATCCGTTCGTGCAAACCCTGATGCGGGAGTTCGGCGCGAGCTTCGTGCCCGGCTCCATCCGGCCCGTCTGAGCGGGTAACCGTATTCCCATTGAACACACCGACCAAGGAGAGCGATCATGATGAAGGGCCAACTCGCGGGACTGATGAAGCAGGCGCAGGCCATGCAGGACAACATGAAGAAGATGCAGGAACAGCTCGCATCGATCGAAGTCGAGGGCGAGTCCGGCGCCGGCATGGTGAAGGTCGTCATGACCTGCAAGAACGATGTCAAGCGCGTGACGATCGACCCGTCCCTGCTGGGCGACGACAAGGACATGCTCGAAGACCTGGTGGCGGCCGCGTTCAACGATGCGGTGCGCAAGGCCGAAGCGACCTCGCAGGAAAAGATGGCCGGCCTGACCGCGGGCCTGCCGCTGCCGCCCGGCTTCAAGATGCCGTTCTGAGGCCGATTGACGATGACTTCAACGCGGAGCACGGCCAGACGCGATGAACGTGTGCTTCGTCAAGACCGATCGTCGCAAGGTCGCACGTTTTGGTGCGCCGTGCCCGCCGTGGCTCCCAGTCTATCCCTGATCCCGTGAAATCGCCGACCAGTCTGGAACTGCTTTCGGAGGCCCTGCGCCGGTTGCCCGGCGTCGGCCCGAAGTCGGCCCAGCGCATCGCCTACCACCTGATGCAGCACGACCGTGAAGGTGCGTCGCTGCTTGGCCGCGCGCTGCTGCAGGCGGTGGAGAAGCTGCGTCACTGCGCGCGCTGCAACACCTTCACCGAGCAGGAAGTCTGCGCGACCTGCCAGGATCCAGAGCGCGACGCCAGCTTGCTGTGCGTCGTCGAGACGCCGGCCGATCAACTGATGATCGAGCAGACGATGACCTACAAGGGCCTGTACTTCGTGCTGATGGGGCGGCTGTCGCCACTTGACGGGGTGGGTCCGCGCGATCTTCATCTTGAGAAGCTGGTCGCGCGCGCGACCGACGGCCTCGTGCAGGAGGTGGTCATGGCGACCAATTTCACCAGTGAAGGCGAGGCGACCGCGCACTACATCAGCGAAACCCTGAAGTCGCGCGGGCTCAAGGTAAGCCGGCTTGCGCGTGGCGTGCCGGTCGGCGGTGAGCTTGAGTACGTCGACGCCGGGACCATCGCGCGCGCGATGCTCGACCGGCGCGCGACCTGATCCGACCAGGAGGGCATGATGATCGGTAGTGCAGACGAGGATTGGCTGCGCGAGCGCTGGCTGGACCTCGTAACGCCGTACACCTCCGACAGTTTCGGCGTGCACGCGACCTGGCATGCGTTGTACGCCTGTTACTCCGATCCGCGCCGCAGCTACCATAACCTGGAGCACGTGGCTGCACTGCTGCGGCTGGCGGATCAGGAGCGCGCACAGATCTGCGAGCCGGAAGTGGTGGAGTTCGCGATCTGGTTCCACGATGCGATCTACGACACGCATGCGCGGGACAACGAACAGAAGAGCGCCGCCTGGGCGCGCGAGGCGCTGGAGGCGATAAGCGTCGATCCGCGATATGTGGATGCCGTGGAGGCCTGTATTCTGGCCACGCAAAACCATGCGCTGGGGGCTGCCGCAATTGCCGACCTGCCATTGTTTCTCGATCTCGATCTGGCCATTCTCGGTGCCGAGGACGCCGACTATGACGACTACAGTCGCAGGGTCCGCGAGGAGTACGCGTGGGTTCCGCAGGCGCAGTACCGGGAAGGGCGGCTGGCCGTGCTGCGCCGCTTCGCCGAACGCGACAGGCTGTTCCTCACGCCGTCGATGATCGCGCGCTTCGAAGCAAGGGCCC
>DATLGF010000086.1:0-6194 GCA_035540575.1 Noviherbaspirillum sp. | reverse complement strand
TGGTCATCCTGGTGTTTGGCAACCTGCTTTCCGGCTTCGGCATCGCCGCCTACGAGGACACGGTGGCCGCCTATATCGCGCTGGTGTTCTTCCTTCCGCTGCTCGTCGGCAGCGGCGGCAACGCCGGCTCCCAGGCCGCCACGCTGATGGTGCGCGCGCTGGCGACCGGCGACGTGCACATGCGCGACTGGCTGAAGATGCTGGGACGGGAGTTCACGGTCGCCGGCCTGCTCGGGCTGACGATGGCGCTGGCCATCTCGGGAATCGGCGTCGCGCGGGGTGGCACCGACATCGCAATCGTGGTGGCAACGTCGATGATCCTGATCGTCGTGATGGGCAGCCTGATCGGCATGAGCCTGCCGTTCATCCTTGCACGCTTCCGGCTCGATCCAGCCACGGCCAGCGCGCCGCTGGTGACCTCGATTGCGGACGCGGTCGGCGTGCTGATCTACCTGTCGCTGGCGTTCATGCTGCTCGGGGATCCGCCGGTCTAGCCGTTCCATGACTCAATCATGCAACTGCGCAGGTTCCGCCCGCATACTTGCGCAGTTGCCCATACGACTCATCGCGCTCCCTTCACTTGATGCAGCGCCAATTGCGGGAATGAACTTCCCGCCTCGCGCTCATTCTTCGATGCGGCGGCCTCGATGCGCCGGTTTCGCGCACTGAAAACATCATGACTGGAATCATCGGCATCCTCCTCGCCCTCATCCTGCTGATCTATCTCGCGTACCGCGGCTTCTCCGTTCTGCTGCTCGCCCCCATCCTCGCGCTGCTCGCGGTGCTGTTCGCCCCCGACTCCCCGCTGCTCGCGAGCTACACCCAGGTGTTCATGCGCGCGCTCGGCGATTTCGTCGTGCTGTACTTCCCGCTGTTCCTGCTCGGCGCGGTGTTCGGGAAACTGATGGAAGTCTCGGGCTGCGCCCATGCGCTGGCGCGCTGGATCGTCGGCCGCCTCGGGGAGCGCCGCGCGATTCTGGCGATCGTGCTCGCCTGCGCGATCCTGACCTACGGCGGCGTGTCCCTGTTCGTGGTCGCCTTCGCGGTCTACCCGATCGCCGCCGCGCTGTTTCGCCAGGCGAACGTGCCGAAGCGCCTGATCCCGGGGACGATCGCGCTGGGCGCCTTTACGTTCACGATGACCGCGCTCCCGGGCACGCCGGCGATCCAGAACGCCATTCCCATGCCCTTCTTCGGCACCACGCCCTTTGCCGCTCCGGGGATCGGCATCATTGCGGCTGCCATCATGTTCGGCGTGGGCATGGCGTGGCTGGCCTATCGTGCGCGCCGCGCCGCGCAGGCCGGCGAGGGCTACGGCGAATCCGACGCCCCCCAGGCCGGCATGACGCAGCAACCGGACAAGGCACTGCGACCGCTGGCTGCGGGCGAGAACTATGATCTTGCCGAAGTCGGCGGCAGCACACCGGCCGCCGAAGAACCCGGCGCCTTCGTGGCGGTGCTGCCCATCGTGCTGGTGATCGCGGCCAACTATCTGTTCTCGGCCATCATCTGGCCGGCGCTCGACACCGCTTATCTCGCGCTGCCGCTGTATGGTGAAACCGACCTGCAGCAGGTGCTGGGCGTCTGGTCGATCATCTGCGCGCTGACGCTGTCGATCGTGGTGCTGCTGGCGCTGAACCTGCGCCGCATTCCGAGCGTGAAGGCCGCGCTCGACGACGGCGCGGCGGCCTCGGTGCTGCCCATCTTCAATACGGCTTCGCTGGTCGGCTTCGGCGCGGTGATTGCATCGCTCGGGGCCTTCGCGCTGATCCGCGACGGCGTGCTCGGCATTGCCCCCGGCAACCCGCTGATCTCCTTGGCGGTCGCGGTCAACATACTTGCAGGGATTACCGGTTCTGCCTCCGGCGGGATGAGCATCGCGCTTCAGACGCTGGGCGACAGCTATCTGGCGATGGGACAGGAAGCGGGCATTGCGCCGGCGCTGCTGCACCGCGTCACGGCGGTGGCCACCGGCGGGCTGGATTCATTGCCGCACAACGGCGCGGTGATCACGCTGCTGTCGATCTGCGGGCTGACGCACAGGAAGGCGTACTTCGACATCTTCGTGGTCGCGGTGCTGGGGCCGTGGCTGGCGTTGATCGCGATCGTCGCAATCGGCACGTTCTGGGGAGCGTTCTGAAGGCTGGGCATCGGTTCTGCGCCGGCCCCCCATTGCGCGGCGGATCATGCGGGTGAGGTTCTCGCTGCGCTCGTAACGACAGCAAAGCTGTCATCGCGAGGCAAAGCCGAGGGATCTCATCCCTCCGCACCGGTCACCGCAGCCGATTCCACCGCCTGGCGATTCAGCGCCGAATACGTGGCCGCCGCCAGCAGCCGCTGCGTGTAGGCCTCCCTCGGGTTCGACAGCACCTCCTGCGCCGGCCCGCTCTCGACCACCTTGCCGTCCTTCATCACCAGCACCCGGTGCGCCATCGCGCGGATCACCGCCAGGTCGTGGCTGATGAACAGGTAGGCGATGCCGTACTTGCGCTGCAGCTCGGCCAGCAGCAGCAACACCTGCTGCTGCACCGAGACGTCCAGCGAGGAAGTCGGCTCGTCAAGCAGGATCAGCTCCGGCTTGAGCACCAGCGCGCGCGCAATCGCAATGCGCTGGCGCTGCCCGCCGGAGAATTCGTGCGGGTAGCGCGTCATCATCTCCGGCGCAAGGCCGACTTCGGACAGCGCTTCGCCGACCGCGTTGCGGATGCCGTCGCGCCCGAGTTCGGGCTTGTGCAGTTCCAGGCCTTCGCCGACGATCTGCTCGATGGTGCGGCGCGGTGAAAGCGAGGCGAACGGATCCTGGAACACCACCTGCATCTTCGCGCGCAGCGGACGCAGTTCGTTGCGCGACATCGCACTGATCGGATGGCCGATGAACGAAATCTCGCCGTCGACCTGGGCGATTGACAGCCGCAGCAGTGCCATCCCCAGGGTGGACTTGCCCGAGCCCGACTCGCCGACGATCCCCAGCGTCTCGCGCGGACGCAGTTCGAGCGCGGTCTTTTCCACCGCGACGAATTTTTCCTTCCTGAACCAGCCCTTCTTCACCGGGAATGCACAGCTGAGGTCGCGGCAGGCCAGCATCGGCATCTGGCCGGGATCGACCTCGTCGACGACGCGGCGCGGGCGGCTGCCAAGCAGCTTCTTCGTATACGCCTCGCGCGGGTTGGCGAACAGCATATCGGTCATTGCCGACTCGATCAGCCGCCCCTTCTCCATCACGCCGACGCGATCGGCGAAATGCCGCACCAGGTTGAGGTCGTGCGTGATCATCAGCACCGCCATGTCGTGCTCGCGCTGCAATTCGTTGAGCAGCTCCAGGATCTGCACCTGGATCGTCACGTCCAGCGCAGTGGTCGGTTCGTCGGCGATCAGGAGCTTGGGACGGCAGGCCAGCGCCATCGCGATCATCGCGCGCTGGCGCTGGCCGCCGGAGAGCTGGTGCGGAAACGCGAGCGCGCGCCGCGCCGGATCGGGAATGCCGGTCTTGTCGAGCAGTTCCACCGCGCGGTTGGCCGCCTGCTTGCCGTTGAGCCCTTCATGCAGCATCAGCACCTCGGCAATCTGGTTGCCGATCGTGTACAGCGGGTTCAGGGCCGTCATCGGCTCCTGGAAGATCATCGCGACATCCTTGCCGCGCACGCCGCGCATCTGCGCCTCGGTCTTCTTCAGCAGGTCCTGGCCTTCGAACAGGATAGCGCCACCGTACTTCGCATCCTGGTTCAGGCGCAGGATCGCATACGCAGTGACCGTCTTGCCCGAGCCGGATTCGCCGACCAGCGCGAATTTCTCGCCGGGCGCGATCTGGAAGCTCACATCCTGCACCACCGTGTTCTGGCCGAACTCGACGCGCAGGTTCCGTACGTCGATCAGGCTCATGACTTTTTCCTCACGTCGAGCGCGTTGCGCAGGGCATCGCCGATATTGGTCAACAACAGCAGCATCGTGGTCAGCACGAAGAAGGTCGACAGCGCGATCCACCACGCGTCCAGATTGTTCTTGCCCTGGGCCAGCAGCTCGCCCAGGCTGGGCGTGGGCGGCGGTACGCCGAGGCCGAGAAAGTCCAGGCTGGTCAGCGCGAGGATCGCGGCGCTCATCCGGAACGGCAGGAAGGTCACCACCGGGGTCAGGCTGTTCGGCAGCACATGACGCCAGATGATCTGGGAGTTCGACAGGCCGATCGCGCGCGCGGCCTGCACGTATTCGAGGTTGCGGTTGCGCAGGAAGTCCGCGCGCACATAGTCGGCCAGACCCATCCAGCCGAACAGCGACAGCAGGATCAGCAGCAGGCCTATGCTGGGCTCGAAGATCGACGCGAAGATGATCAGCAGGTAGAGCTCCGGCATCGAGCCCCAGATCTCCATGAAGCGCTGGAACAGCAGGTCGGTCTTGCCTGCGAAGTAACCCTGGATCGCCCCCGCGAGGATGCCGAGGACCACGCCGGTCGCGGTCAGCGCCAGGCCGAACAGCACCGAGATCCGGAAGCCGTACAGCAGGCGCGCCACCACGTCGCGGCCGCGATCGTCGGTGCCGAGCCAGTTCTCCGACGAAGGCGGCGACGGATTCGGCTCCTTCGCGAAGTAGTTCAGCGTGTCGTAGCTATAGCGGTTGATCGGATAGATCGCCCAGTTGCCGTCGCGCTCGAACTGGTCCTTGATGAAAGGATCGTGGTAATCGGCAGGCGTATCGAAGTCGCCACCGAAGCGGGTTTCCGGATAGTTCTGCACGATCGGGAACAGCAGTTCGCCGTTGTAGCGCACCATCAGCGGCTTGTCGTTCGAGATCACCTCGGCGACCAGGCTGATGCCGAACAGGATCGAGAAGATGATCAGGCTCCAGTAGCCGCGCCGGTTTTGCTTGAAGCGCAGCCACACCCGCTTCCACGGCGACACCGACGGCGCCAGCTTCAGCGGCGCCGTGACCGGGTTGTCCATCATTTCATTCGAATGCATCGTCATCGCATCACCGCGCCAGGCTTTCGAACTGCACGCGCGGATCGACCCACACGTAGCAGAGGTCGCCGATCAGCTTGACCACCAGGCCGATCAGCGTAAACAGATACAGCGTGCCCATCACGACCGGATAGTCGCGCCGGATTACCGATTCATAGGACAGCAGGCCCAGCCCGTCGAGCGAGAACAGGGTCTCGATCAGCAGGCTGCCGGCGAAGAAGGCGCCGATGAAGGCCGCCGGAAAACCGGTGACCAGCGGAATCAGCGCATTGCGGAACACGTGCTTGTAGAGCACCGATTTTTCCGACAGGCCCTTTGCGCGGGCGGTCAGCACGTATTGCTTGCGGATCTCTTCGAGGAAGGTGTTCTTGGTCAGCATCGTCATCACCGCGAACGAACCGGCGACCGAGGCGATCACCGGCAGCGTGACGTGCCACAGGTAGTCGAGCACCTTGCCCATCAGCGTCAGTTCCTCCCAGTTGTCCGAGGTCAGTCCGCGCAGCGGGAACCACTGGACGAACGTGCCGCCGGCAAACATCACCAGCAGGAACACGCCCAGCACGAAGCCGGGAATCGAATAGCCGATCAGCACCGCGATGCTGGTGCCGATATCGAAGCGCGTGCCCTCGCGCACCGCCTTGGCCACGCCCAGCGGCAGCGAGATGAAGTAGGTGAGGAAGAAGGTCCACATGCCCAGGCTGATCGAGACCGGCATCTTCGACACCACGAGCGACCAGACGTCCATGTGGTGATAGAAGCTCTGGCCGAGATCGAAGGTGGCGAAGCCCTTCAGCATGCTCCAGAAGCGTTCGATCGGCGGCTTGTCGAAACCGTACAGCGCCTGGATTTCCTTCACGCGCTCGGCATCCAGCCCCTGCCGGCCGCGATACTCCCCTGCCCCGGCGCCGGACGCTTCGCCGCCGCCGACCTGGGCGGTGCGCAACTCCATCAGCGCCTGCTCGACCGGCCCGCCGGGGACGAACTGGATCACCGCGAAGGTGATCGCGATCACCCCGAGCAAGGTGGGGACCATCAGCAGCATGCGCTTGATGATGTAGGACCAGATGTTCATGGTGAGCTTTCTGTACGTTTATCGCGGCCTTCGCCTATCGGCCTGCCAAGGGATGAAGCATCGGGCTCCGGCGGGACAGATCCCCTCCCCCTTCCAGGGGAGGGCCAGGGAGGGGGTGCAGACTCCGACTTCCGGCGACGCCCGTCCGAACGCCATCCTCTGCGCCATCC
>DATLGF010000085.1:0-6632 GCA_035540575.1 Noviherbaspirillum sp. | reverse complement strand
TTCAGCCGGTGACCCGCCCGACATCCCACCACCTGCCGGCCCGCGGAGGGGCCTGAATCCCATGGCCAAGATCTTTTGCATCGCGAACCAGAAGGGCGGGGTCGGCAAGACCACGACGGCGGTCAATCTCGCGGCCGGTCTTGCGCAGCTCGATCAGCGCGTACTGCTGGTCGACCTCGACCCGCAAGGCAACGCGACAATGGGCGCAGGCATCAACAAGGCCGAACTGGAAGC
The DNA here is from genome assembly GCA_035540575.1 of Noviherbaspirillum sp. Lineage (GTDB taxonomy): Bacteria > Pseudomonadota > Gammaproteobacteria > Burkholderiales > Burkholderiaceae_D > Noviherbaspirillum. The sequence goes on along the minus strand of DATLGF010000085.1, from coordinate 6,398 downwards.
CTCGGTCTATGAAGTGCTGCTCGGCCTGTCCGACATCGCCATCGCGCGCAAACGCTCCGAGAGCGGCCGCTTCGACGTGCTCCCCGCCAACCGCGAGCTAGCCGGCGCCGAAGTCGAGATGGTCGAACTGGAAAACCGCGAGAAGCGCCTGAAGGATGCGATCGCCGCCGTGGCCGCCGACTACGACTTCGTGCTGATCGACTGCCCGCCGGCGCTGTCCATGCTGACGCTCAACGGCCTGTGCGCGGCGCACGGCGTGATCATTCCGATGCAGTGCGAGTACTACGCGCTCGAAGGCCTGTCCGACCTGGTCAACACGATCAAGAAGGTGCACGCGAAGCTGAACCCCGACTTGAAGATCATCGGCCTCTTGCGCGTGATGTTCGATCCGCGCATGACGTTGTCGCAGCAGGTCTCGGCCCAGCTCGAGCAGCATTTCGGCGACAAGGTGTTCAAGACCATCATCCCGCGCAACGTGCGCCTGGCCGAGGCGCCGTCCTACGGCATGCCGGGCGTCTCCTTCGATCCGGCCTCCAAGGGCGCGCAGGCGTACATCGCGTTCGGCGCCGAAATGGTCGAACGCATCCAGAACATGTAAGGCAGTCTCATCATGGCAATCAAGAAAACCAAGGGCCTGGGCCGCGGTCTCGACGCGCTGCTCGGCGGTTCCTCCGATTTCTCCGACGCGGCGCCGTCGGTGCCCGGCGCACCCAGCGCGCTCAACGTCGCCCAGCTTCAGGCCGGCAAGTATCAGCCGCGCACCCGGATGGACGAAGGCGCGCTGCAGGAACTGGCCAATTCGATCAAGGCCCAGGGCCTGATGCAGCCTATCCTGGTGCGCCCGATCGCGGCCAACGGTACCGACCGCTACGAAATCATCGCCGGTGAACGCCGCTTCCGCGCCGCCCAGCTGGCGGGCCTGACCGAGGTGCCGGTGCTGGTCAAGGACGTCGACGACCAGGCCGCCGCCGCGATGGCGCTGATCGAAAACATCCAGCGCGAAGACCTGAACCCGCTCGAAGAAGCCCAGGGCATCCAGCGGCTTATCTCCGATTTCGGCTTCACCCACGAGCAGGCCGCCGGCGCGGTCGGCCGCTCGCGCAGCGCTGTGTCGAACCTGCTGCGCCTGTTGAACCTGGCCAAGCCGGTGCAGACGATGCTGATGGCCGGCGACCTCGACATGGGCCACGCCCGCGCGCTGCTCGCGGTCGATTCCGCGAACCAGATCACGCTGGCCAACCAGATCGTCGCCAAGCGCATGTCGGTGCGCGAAGCCGAGAAGCTGGTCGCCAAGAGCAGCGCGGAACAGAGCAGCAAACCGCGCGCCGCGAAGGAGAAGTCGCGCGACATCGCCCGGCTGGAGGAAGAGCTGTCCGATGCGCTGGCCACCGCGGTGGCGATCAAGGTCGGCGCGAAGAACCGCGGCCAGCTGATCGTCGACTTCGCCGATCTCGACGCGCTCGATGCGCTGATCGCCAAGCTGCGCGCCTGACACGATGCACGCGCGGATCCTGATCCTGCCCGGCCTGTACAACTCCGGCGAAGGCCATTGGCAGACCCTGTGGGAACAGACCCTGCCGGGGGCGATACGCGTGCAGCAGCGCGAGTGGAATCGGCCTTCCCGCGAAGAGTGGGTACTCACGCTCGACGCGGCCGTGCGCGCCAGCGAGGGCCCGGTGGTCCTCGCCGCCCACAGCCTGGGCTGCGCCCTGACCGCCTGGTGGGCGCAGTCCGCGGCGCAGCCGGAACTGGCGAAAGTGCGCGGCGCGCTGCTGGTTGCGCCGCCCGATGTGGAGCGCGCCGATTTCCCGCGCTTCGTCACAGGCTTCGCGCCGATGCCGGCGCAGCGCTTGCCGTTTGCGACCATCGTTGTCGCGTCGAGCGACGATCCCTGGTGTGCGTTCGACCGAGCCCGTCGTTGGTCCAGCACATGGGGAAGCGACTTCGTCGCAGCCGGCCCACGCGGCCACATCAACGCCGACAGCGCCTTGGGCGACTGGGCTGCGGGGCGGGACTGGCTGCGTCAGCTGGCGCAGTGAAGCGGTTCGTTCACGCACCTCGCAGCGCGATCTCCCGCCGTTCGCAACGCCTAGAAAATGCAATCCATCTGAACACATCGATACCGTGTCCGGTCGCCGTTCGCATTTACCAAACAAGTAATTGCCGGCAGAAGGGCGGAGTCTCAAGCTGATTCCGACGCGGACATAGAAATTTGCGAAAGATCACCCTTCGGTATGAACGCCCGCTCGTACCGTAGTTTTACCGTACGGATTTGTACAGTTCTGGAGAGATGCTGGTTTGACGCTGCATGTGGAAAACCCCTATAATCCCGTGGTTTGTCGCGAAGCATCATACCCAGCGCGGCGCCTGGCGAGCCATAAGCGAAGCCGGATCGCATCTCATCAGGACCCTCATGCTGCGCATTGTCCTCCTGCAAGTTGCAGCCACGTTGGTGACCGGTCTGGTCGCCGGCTTGTTGGCGGGGAAGCATGCATTGTTGTCCGCGCTGCTGGGGGGCATGTGCTGCGTGGTGCCGAACGCGTTGTTCGCTTTGCGCCTTTACATGAATGCGCATAAGCCGGGAGGCGCCAGTCCGGCGACATTCTTCATCGGTGAATTCGTAAAGATCGTACTGACTATCGCGCTTTTAGCCGCGGTGGCCGTGTTGTACCGCGACGTGAACTGGCTGGCGCTGATCGCCGCTTTCATCGTCGCGCTGAAAAGTTACATCTTCATATTGTTTAGGCACTGACATGGCATCAGCGAATCCCACTCCGTCGGAGTATATCGTTCACCACCTAGGCCACCTTGCCACCAGCAAGCAGACAGCCATCGTCGATTTCTCCGTGCTCAACATCGACACGCTGTTCTGGTCGATCATGATGGGCGCGCTGACCCTGTTCCTCCTGCACCGTGCTGCCAAGCGCGCCACCTCCGGCGTTCCGGGCCGCTTCCAGGCCATGGTCGAGATGCTGGTCGAAATGGTGGAAAACCAGTCCAAGTCCGTCGTGCATGGCGACCGCCGCTTCATCGCTCCGCTGGCGCTGACCGTGTTCGTCTGGATCATCTTCATGAACGCGCTCGACTTCCTGCCGGTCGACATGTTCGCCGCCCTGTTCTCCGTTCTCGGCATCGACCACATTCTTGCCTATCATCGCGTGGTCCCGACGGCCGACCTTAACGGCCCGCTCGGCATGGCCCTCGGCGTGCTGGCGCTGATGGTCTACTACAGCATCAAGATCAAGGGCTTGGGAGGCTGGATCCACGAGCTTTTCGCCGCGCCGTTCGGTCCCTGGATGGCGCCGTTCAACCTGCTTCTCAACATTGTCGAATACGCGGCGAAGACGGTATCGCTCGGCATGCGTCTTTTCGGAAACATGTATGCCGGTGAGCTGGTGTTCCTGCTCATCGCACTCCTGGGCGGCACCGCCACCGCGCTTGGCTTTGTGGGCCAGGTGATTGCGGGCTCCGCATGGGCGATCTTCCACATCCTGATCATTGTGCTCCAGGCCTTCATCTTCATGATGCTGACCCTGGTGTACCTCGGCCAGGCACACGAAGGGCATTGATGAATTCGCGGCCGGAAGGCCGCAACCGATGGCAGTACCAGCAGTTTCTTTTTTGTTTTTTTACTTAACCTTTTGAGGGAATCATGACTGACGCTTCTTTTATCGCTCTGGCTTGCGCTTTTATCATCGGCCTCGGTGCCATCGGTGCATCCATTGGTATCGCCGTGATGGGCGGCAAGTTCCTCGAGGCATCGGCACGTCAGCCTGAACTCATGAACGCACTGCAAACCCGTATGTTCGTTCTCGCCGGCCTGATCGACGCAGCGTTCCTGATCGCCGTCGGTATCGCCATGCTGTTTGCATTCGCAAACCCGTTCGCAGGGTAACTCAGCTACCCGGCTGACTTGCAAAGCCGAACCTGAACGTTCGGCATTCGTTACTCTGAGAAGGAAAAAACCGTGAACTTAAACGCAACCCTGTTTGCACAGTTCGTGGTCTTCTTCATCCTCGCGTGGTTCACGATGAAGTTCGTGTGGCCGCCGCTGATGAAAGCGCTCGACGAGCGCGCCGAGAGGATCGCGACCGGCCTGGCCGCTGCCGAGCGCGGCAAGGCCGAGATGGCTGCAGCCGAAAAGCGTGTTCAGGCCGAGCTGGCGTCTGCCCGCGACGAAAGCCAGAAGCGCGTCAGCGACGCTGAGAAGCGTGCTCAGGCGATCATCGAAGAAGCCAAGAAGACGGCAGCGGAAGAAGCCGCGCGCATCATCGCGCAGGCCCAAGCCGACGCCGAACAGCAAGTCGCTCGTGCACGCGATGAACTGCGCAACCAGGTCGCGGCGCTTGCCGTGTCCGGTGCCGAGCAGATTCTGAAGCGTGAGGTGAATGCAGCGGCGCACGCCGACCTGTTGAACCAACTGAAGAGCGGGCTGTAATCATGGCCGAACTCGCAACGATCGCTCGTCCTTATGCAGAGGCGCTGTTCCGTGTAGCCAAGTCCGGCAAGCTTGCCGCCTGGACCGACCTAGTGTCGGAAATGGCGGCAGTTGCCGCTCATCCCGACATCAAGTCCTTCGCCAGCAATCCGAAACTCTCGGACCAGCAAGTCGTTGACACCTTTTTGTCCCTGTTGAAGTCCAACGTCACCCCCGAAGCCAAAAACTTCGTCGTGATGCTGGTCGAGAACGGGCGTCTGTCGTTGCTGCCGGAGATCGGCAGGCAGTTCTTCGAACTGAAGAATGCGGATGAAGGTGCAGCCGATGCCGAGATCACGAGCGCGTTCGAGATGAGCGATGCACAGGTGAAAGACCTGGTCGCTACGCTGGAAAACAAGTTCGGACGCAAGCTCAACCCGATCGTCAAGGTCGACAGTTCGCTGATCGGCGGTGTGCGCGTGGCAGTGGGCGACCAGGTACTCGATACCTCGGTGCGCGCGAAGCTGCAGCAGATGTACGCCGCGCTGGCTTCCTGAGCCGCACAGGCAGAGTGAAAAAATTTAGGAGTTATCATGCAACTCAACCCCTCTGAAATCAGCGAACTGATCAAGAGCCGGATTCAAGGCCTTGGCGAGACCGCTGAGATTCAAAACGAAGGCACGGTCATTTCGCTGACCGACGGCATTGCCCGCATCCACGGCCTGTCCGGCGCGATGCAAGGCGAAATGCTGGAATTCCCGGGCAACACCTTCGGCCTCGCGCTGAACCTCGAGCGCGATTCCGTGGGCGCCGTTATCCTGGGCGACTACGAACACATCTCCGAAGGCGACACCGTCAAGTGCACGGGCCGCATCCTGGAAGTGCCGATCGGCCCGGAACTGCGCGGCCGCGTCGTGAACGCCCTGGGTCAGCCGATCGATGGCAAGGGCCCGATCAATACCAAGCTGACCGCCCCGATCGAAAAGATCGCCCCGGGCGTCATTGCTCGTCAGTCCGTCTCGCAGCCGATGCAGACCGGCCTGAAGTCGATCGACTCGATGGTGCCGATCGGCCGTGGCCAGCGCGAGCTGATCATCGGCGACCGCCAGACCGGCAAGTCGGCCGTTGCGGTTGATGCGATCATCAACCAGAAGGGCCAGAACATGACGTGTATCTACGTCGCGATCGGCCAGAAGGCATCGACGGTCAAGAACATCGTGCGCGCGCTGGAACAGCATGGCGCGATGGAGTACACGATCGTGGTTGCCGCCAACGCTTCCGAATCCGCCGCGATGCAGTACGTGTCGGCCTACTCCGGCTGCGCGATGGGCGAATACTTCCGCGACCGCGGCGAAGATGCGCTGATCGTCTATGACGACCTGTCCAAGCAGGCCGTGGCCTACCGTCAGGTTTCGCTGCTGCTGCGCCGTCCGCCGGGCCGCGAAGCCTACCCGGGCGACGTGTTCTACCTGCACAGCCGCCTGCTCGAGCGCGCCGCACGCGTGAACCCCGACTACGTCGAGAAGTTCACCAACGGCGAAGTCAAGGGCAAGACCGGTTCGCTGACCGCACTGCCGATCATCGAAACCCAAGCCGGTGACGTGTCCGCCTTCGTTCCGACCAACGTGATTTCGATCACCGACGGTCAGATCTTCCTGGAAACCTCGCTGTTCAACGCCGGTATCCGTCCCGCGATCAACGCAGGTATCTCGGTGTCGCGCGTCGGTGGTGCTGCCCAGACCAAGGTCATCAAGGGCCTGTCCGGCGGTATCCGTACCGACCTGGCGCAGTACCGTGAACTGGCCGCGTTCGCGCAGTTCGCTTCTGACCTCGACGAAGCCACCCGCCGCCAGCTCGACCGCGGCGCGCGCGTGACCGAACTGCTGAAGCAGCCGCAATACTCGCCGCTGCCGATCTCGCTGATGGCCGTGTCGCTGTTCGCAGTGAACAAGGGCTACTTCGACGACATCGAGGTGAAGCA
>DATLGF010000084.1:0-29170 GCA_035540575.1 Noviherbaspirillum sp. | reverse complement strand
GAATCACGTCGACGCGCGGAAAGGTTTCTCCGGCGCTGTGCGGATCGAGCCCGGCTTTCATGCCGAGCGTCAGCAGTGCGCCTTCGGTCGGATCGCCTTCCAGGATCCATCTGCCTTCTTCCTGGCGCAGGACCGCGTCGTTGCAGAGCAGCGCAACCATTGCGATGTCGTGCAGCTCGGGTGCCTGATCCGGGCCGAATTCCTTGCCCTCGATCTCGAATCCCCCGTGCGGCGCATAACCGGTGCCGCTGACGTCGAAGCTGCGCACGGCCGTGACGACGCGCTGAACCGTCATCTCGTTCCGGGTCAGCGTGCCGGTCTTGTCCGAACAAATTACCGTGACCGAGCCCAGGGTTTCCACCGCCGGCAGCCGCCGGATGATCGCGCGCTGGGCGGCCATGCGCTGCACGCCGATCGCAAGGGTGACTGTCAGGATCGCCGGCAGTCCTTCGGGAATCGCAGCCACTGCCAGCCCCACGGCGGCGGTGAACATCTCGGTTGCCGAGTAGCCGCGCAACAGCAGCCCGAACGCGAACAGGGCGCTGGCGATGACGAGGATGGCGCCGGTCAGCCAGCGCGCGAAGGTCGCCATCTTGCGCAGCAGCGGCGTGGCCAGTTCCTGCACCTGCGCGAGCATGCGATTGATGCGGCCGAGCTCGGTGGCTTCGCCTGTTGCGACCACCAGCCCGCGCGCCTGGCCGAAGGTGACCAGGGTGCCGGAATAGGCCATGCAGCGGCGGTCGCCGAGCGGTGCGTTCTCCGCTACCGCCAGCAGGTGCTTTTCCACCGGCACCGATTCCCCGGTCAGCGCCGCTTCTTCGATGCGCAGATTGCGCACTTCGATCAGCCGCAGATCCGCCGGAACCTTGTCGCCGGAGGCCAGGACGACGATATCCCCGGGCACCAGTTCCTCGGCCGGGAGTTCCTGGCGCCGGCCGTCGCGCATGACCACGGCGGTCGGCGAGAGCATGCTGCGGATCGCTTCCAGCGCCGCTTCCGCCTTGCCTTCCTGGAAAAAGCCGATCACGGTGTTGGCGAGCACGACCCCGAGGATGACGATGCTGTCGATCCAGTGGCCGAGCAGGGCGGTCACCAGCGCCGCCGCGAGCAGCACATAGATCAGCACGTTGTGAAACTGGGCAAGGAAGCGCAGCAGCGGTCCCCGTTTTTTTGGCGGCGGCAGGCGGTTCGGGCCGTGCCGCGCGAGGCGCTCGCGCGCCTCGGCGCCGGACAGGCCATGAGCGCTGGCGTCGTGGGCGGCGAGGGCGTCCTCGGCCGGGCGGTGGTGCCAGGGGGAGTTGGACAAGACGGCTTCCTTCTCGCGAACAGGGGGAAAGGTCGCACGGTACCGATGGCGCCGGCCGATTCATTTGACGCAGGTCAATTTTGAGCCGGGCGGAAAAGTCCGGTTTGCTCCCCGCTCACTCTGCGGTCTTGACGAAGCTGGCAAGGAATACGCGGTGTGCGCCATCAGGGAACTCGACCGTCACTTTCTCGCCCGCCTGTTCCCGCACGCGTCCTTCGCCATACTTTGGCACGCGCACCGCAGTGCCGGGCGACAATCCCGGCCCCGCGGGAGCGGCCTCCTCGGGCACATGCTCGCGCACGTGTTCGGGGGCCAGGTGACGTTCGGGCGGATCCACGCAATTGTCGCAATGCCCGCAGTGCGACCACGGCACGTGCTCGCCGAAATGTTCGACCAGCACCTTCCAGCGGCAGAAGCCGGTCTGCGCGTAGAACACCATCTTCTCCAGGGCCTCGTGGTCGCGCGCACTCTTGTCGCGGTACTGGCTTGCGAGCGCATCGAGACGACGGCGCTCGACGTGCCTGCCGACGGGACGGTATTTCAGATTGCGGTCCTGTTCCACCAATCCGCCGTCCTTGAGCAGCTTCAACGCGACCTGCACGCGGGTGGAAGGGACGTCCTCGAGCGTCGCGTCAACCTGGCGCATGCCGGTATCCGCGCCGCGCTGGCTCAGATCGCGCAGGGTCTTGTACACCGCCGCCAACTCGTCGATGCCGGGGTAGCGCCGCGCCAGGAAGAACTGCTGCACCTGGCGATCCTTGCGGTAGTACATCAGCACGCAGCGGGCAGGCAGCCCGTCGCGCCCGGCACGGCCGGACTCCTGGTAATAGGCTTGAAGGCTGGACGGGATCTGGTAATGGATCACGAACCGGATGTCCGGCTTGTCGATGCCCATGCCGAACGCGTTGGTGGCGACCATCACGCGCGCGGTGCCGTCCATGAAAATGTCCTGGTTATGCGCGCGCAGTGCGCCGCCCATCTGGCCGTGGTAGCTGATCGCGTTCTGGCCGGCCTGCTGCAGGGCCTCGAATACTTCCTCCACCGCCTTCACCGTGGCGGTGTAGACGATGCCCGACCCTTCCATCGAGGCGACGAGGTCGATCAGTGTCGGCAGCCGCGCGTCCTCGTCGGTGACCTGGATGACCTGGTAGTTCAGGTTGGGACGGTAGATGCCCGTGTTGATTACATGCATCGCCGGCAATCCCAGCTGATGCGTGATGTCGCGCACGACTTCATCAGTCGCGGTCGCGGTGAGCGCCAGTACGGTGGGCCCGCCCAGCGCGGCGATCACCGCGCCCAGCTGCAGGTAGGCCGGGCGGAAATCATGCCCCCAGTGGGAAATGCAATGAGCCTCGTCGACGACGAACAGGCTGACCCGGCTGCGCTGTAGCAGTTCGATGAATTCGGGATCGGTCAGGCGCTCCGGTGTCGCGAAGATGAATTCGCTGCCGGCATCCTCGATGCGTTCGAGCGCTTCTTCCTCCTCGCTTTCATTGAGCGTGCTGTTGAGTTCCTCCGCCGGCAGTCCGGCATCCAGCAGCTTCTCGCTCTGGTCCTTCATCAGCGCAATCAGCGGCGAGACGACCACGGTGGTGCCCGGCATTTCAAGCGCCGGCAGCTGGTAGCAGAGCGATTTGCCGGCGCCGGTAGGCATGATGGCGAGCGTGTGCCGTCCGGCAAGCACGCTGTCGATCACCTCGCGCTGGCCGGGGCGCAGGTCGGAGAAGCCGAAGTGTTCGCGCAGGCTGCGCTTGATGGCGTCCGCACGACGGCCGGTGCGCAGGCGCGAGACACGAAAATCTTGTCCGGGTGGAAGGGGAGATGCAGGCATAGGGGTCAGATGATGCAGCAAGCATGCCAGCGGCAAACGCGAAGGCGTCGCATCGACGCAGCACTGCTTCGATTCCAGTACCCGTGCAAAATCCTTGACGTATAATGGACCACCGATTGAAGTCCGAGCTAGGTATGCAGTATCGCTGTCATTTCTTTCTTGCTTCAAAGGTTGGGGGCGCAAGCCCGTGTTAAACGTAGTTCTAAGGAAATGGTAATGGCAACAGGTACTGTCAAGTGGTTCAACGACTCCAAGGGTTTTGGCTTCATCACCCCGGACGATGGCGGCGAAGACGTGTTCGCGCACTTCTCGGCGATCCAGAGCAACGGTTTCAAGTCCCTCAAGGAAAACCAGCGCGTGTCGTTTGAAGTCACCACCGGCCCGAAGGGCAAGCAAGCATCGGCGATCCAGCCGCTGTAAAGCTGCAATACAGGTTTTGACGGAAATGCCGCCCGGTTCGCCGGGCGGCATTTTTTTTACCTGTCCGCCTCGTCCTGACTCAAGGGACACCCGGTTCCTGCCGTAAACAGCATCGTCGAGCGCGCAAGCGCCTGCACGATGCACAAGAACAATCGGTGAACCACGCCGGCACATACAGGGGACATATGATCAAGCTTTTCAAGGCAGTCAAGGCGAGTGCCGCCGCGCCCGCGCAGCCACAACCGACGGCGGCTTCAGCGGATCTCGAACAGTTCGTAGCCGGCATCGCGCGCCGCGCGTCCGGGCTTGGCAAGGAGTCCGCGGAACTCAACGGACTGGTCGAGGAACTGGCTGCCGCCGGCGTGAAGCAGAAGGAAACCTTCGCGGTGCTGTCGCAGGAGATCGGGGCGATGGCGCGCGCCAACGAAGAGATCGAGGCGCGCACGCGTGCCAGCGCGGCTTCGGTGGCGAAGGCGCGCACCGCGGTCGAGCAGGTGGGGCAGGGTGTGGCCTCGGTGACCGACAAGCTCTCCGACGTGGCTGCCGCGGCCCACGACATCACCCAGGTGGCGCTGCAGACGCGGCTGGTCGCATTCAACGCGTCGGTCGAAGCCAAGCGCGCGGGCGAGGCCGGACGCGGCTTCGGCGTGGTGGCCGAAGCGGTCAAGGACCTGGCCGCCAAGGTCGAGCACTCGTCCAAGCTCATCATGAGCACTGTCGAGGAACTGGAGGCGCGCATTTCCGCGCTGGCCGCGGACATCCGTTCGGACGCGGCCGGCGCCGGCAGCCAGGGGTTCGAGGCGGCGGTATCCGAGGTCGAGCGCAGCGTCGAGGCGATCGCCGCGGCGGCGCGCCAGAACCTGCAGGCCTGCACCGGCGTGCTCGGATCTGTAGACGGCCTGTCGGCGCAGGTCGGCAAGACGGCGCAGGCGCTCGAATCCGCGCGTACCCGCACCGAAGGCTTCCTGTCGCTGTCCGAGTCGCTGATCGACCTGGCTGCGGAAAGCGGCATCGAAACCGAGGACACGCCGTTCATCAAGGCTTCGATCGACATCACTGCCCGCATTGGCGCGATGTTCGAGGATGCGGTCAGGGAAGGGCGCATCGGCCTGGAAGACCTGTTCGACCAGAACTATCGTCCGGTACCCGGCTCCGATCCGGAGCAGTTCGTCACGCGCTTCACCGATTTCTGCGATGCGACGCTGCAGGACCTGCTCGACAGCGTGCTCGGCTGGTCGCCGAAAGTGGCCTTCGGCGTGATCTGCGACCAGCGCGGCTACATCCCCACGCACAACCGCAAGTATGCGAAGCCGATGTCAAAGGACAAGGTCTGGAACCAGGCGAACTGTCGCAATCGCCGCTTCTTCATCGGCCGCACGGAAATGGCGGCCATCAGGAACGAACGGCCGTTCCTGCTGCAGACCTACCGGCGCGACATGGGCGGCGGCCAGTTCGTCGTGATGAAGAACCTGTCGGTGCCGCTGTTCGTCGCTGGGCGCCGCTGGGGCGTGTTCCGGATGGGCTACCAGTTCTGATCGGCAGGCGGCGACGGACGCAGCCGTTCGCGCCAGTAGCCGGGCTCGGCATAGGTGCGGCGAAGGAAGTCGACGAAGGCGCGGATGCGCAGCGGCAGGTGGCGGCGCTGCGCGAACACCGCATAGATGTCGTTGCCGGGCGCGGCGAACTCGTCGAGCACGGTCACCAGGGCACCCGCTTCGATCGCCGCTCCCACTTCCCACATCGAACGCCAGGCCAGGCCCTTGCCGGCCAGCGCCCATTCGTGCAGCACGGCGCCGTCGTTGCACACCATGTTCCCGCTCACCCGCAGCGTCACGTTCTTGCCGGCGTGGCGGAAGGTCCAGCCGCGCTGGCTGCCTTCACTGGAGATCGCCAGGCAGTTGTGGCGGGCCAAGTCGTCCAGCGACTCCGGCCGGCCGTGCCGCTTCAGATAGGCGGGGGAGGCGACCACCACGCGCTTGTTGTCGGCCAGCTTCACCCCGATCAGGTTTGAGTCCGACAATGCGGCGATCCGGATCGCCACATCGATGCCTTCGCCGATCAGGTCCACCACCCGGTCGTTCAGGTTCAGCGTGACGGTGACGTCACGGTGCTGGGCGAGGAAGGAGGGTATCAGCGGGGCCACGTGCTGGCGCCCGAAGCCGGCCGGCGCCGAGACCAGCAGATGGCCACTGGCGCGCGCGCTGCGTTCGGAAACGCCGGCTTCCGCGTCCTGGAGGTCGGCGAGGATGCGCTGGCAGTCCTCGAGGAAGATGGCCCCTTCGTTGGTCAGCATGATCTTGCGGGTAGAGCGCTGCAGCAGCTTGACCCCGAGGCGCTCCTCCAGCGCATCCAGGCGCCGCCCTATCATCGCCGGCGCGACACCTTCCGCACGGGCGGCGGCGGTCAGGCTGCCGCGCGTTGCCACTTCCACGAAAGAAGAAATTTGCTTGAAATGGTCCATGGCGCGCCTCGATTTGAAACTAAAACGCAATAATAAAGTGACTAAACGTGAGGATTCCAGCCTTTTTTCATCGATATACTCGGGTCTTGTATAAGACTTGACCTCCCCCCAGATGAGCATCCAGGCCATTACCTTCGACGCCTACGGCACGCTGTTCGACGTGTACTCGATCGGCGCGCTGGCCGAACGCCTGTTTCCCGGCAACGGCAAGGCGCTGGCCGAACTGTGGCGCGACAAGCAGATCGAGTACACGCGCCTGCGCACGATGTGCGCGATGTACAAACCGTTCTGGGAAGTGACGCAGGATGCGCTGGTGTTCTCGTGCAGGAAGCTCAAGCTGGACCTGACGCTGGATGCGCAGAACGCGCTGATGGGGCAGTACGCGAAGCTGGAAGCCTTTCCGGAGAACCTGGAGGTGCTGCAGCAGCTGCAGAGCATGGGCCTGAAGCTGGCCATTCTTTCCAACGGCAATCCGCAGATGCTGGATGCGGCGGTGGAAGCGGCTGGCATGCGCGGGATCTTCCATCACATCCTGTCGGTGGACGCGGTGAAGAAGTACAAGACCGCACCCGAGGCGTACCAGCTTGCGCCGGATGTATTCGGCGTGTCGGCGCGCAACATCCTGTTCGTCTCCAGCAACTGCTGGGACGCCTGCGGCGCGACCTGGTTCGGCTACACCACCTTCTGGGTCAACCGCGCCGACGCGCCGCTGGAAGAACTCGGCGTGACGCCGACCGCGACCGGTCCGGACATGACCGCCTTGCTCGAGTACGTGCGAGAGGGGAAGTGATGCGTCTGATTGCCGCACCCGCACCGGCGAAAAGCTGTTCCATCCACTGCAGAACCCGCTGAACCATGTCTGTCGTCGACATCCTGATCGTCTCCTGCGCCGCCTTCCTCGGCGGCGCGATCAACTCGGTTGCCGGGGGCGGCACCTTCTTTTCCTTCCCGGCATTGCTGGCCGCGGGCGTGCCGCCGGTGACCGCGAACGCGAGCAACTCGGTGGCGATGTGGCCGGCCAGCCTGTCCGGCGCCTGGGCGTACCGGCATGAACTCGCGCGCTACAAGCGTTATCTGATCCCGATGGGCATCGTCTCGTTCATCGGCGGCGTCGGCGGCGGGCTGCTGCTGCTCTCGACCCGGGATGCAACCTTCGCGAAGCTGATTCCCTGGCTGCTGCTGTTTGCAACGATCCTGTTCGCGTTCTCCAGCCAGCTCGGCACGCTCCTGCGCGGCGCGAAGGCCATCAAGCCCGGCAACACGCCGGGCGCGCTCGCCGGCCAGGCGGTGGTGTCGATCTACGGCGGCTTCTTCGGCGCCGGCATGGGAATCATGATGCTCGCCAGCCTCGCAATGTCCGGTCACGACGACGTGCACGAGATCAATGCGATCAAGAACCTGCTGTCGGCCGTGATCTACAGCGTGACGGTCGCCACCTTCGTGATCGCCGGCGCGGTCAGCTGGCCGCACACCATCGTCATGCTCGCCACGGCAACCCTGGGCGGGTACATCGGCGCTTCGGTCGCGCGCAAGATCCCCGCGCTGTGGCTGCGCCGCTTCATCATTGCGGTCGGACTCTTGCTGACCGCGTTCTATTTCCACAAGACCGTATAAAAAACACCAACCCGAAGGAGTTCTCCATGTCGAACCGCACCACCTGCCACGGGCTGCAAGTCGCCACCAACCTGTACCAGTTCATCGAAGAGAAGGTGCTCCCCGGCACCGGCATCGACAGCGCCAGCTTCTGGAAGAACTTCGACGCGATCGCGCATGAGCTCGCGCCGAAGAACGCTGCCTTGCTGGCCGAACGCGATCGCCTGCAGCTCGAGCTGGACAACTGGCACCGCGCCAACCCGGGGCCGATCCGCGACATTGCCGCCTACCGCGGCTTCCTCGAATCGATCGGCTATCTCGTGCCGCGCCCGGACGACGTGAAGGTCACGACCGCCAACGTCGATGCCGAACTCGCGCTGCAGGCGGGCCCGCAGCTGGTCGTGCCGATCCTGAACGCGCGCTATGCGCTCAACGCCGCCAATGCGCGCTGGGGTTCGCTGTATGACGCGCTGTACGGCACCGATGCGATTCCCGAGACCGAGGGCGGCGAGAAGGTCGGCCCGAACGGCGAAGCCTACAACCCGAGCCGCGGCGCGAAGGTGATTGCGTTCGCGCGCAACTTCCTCGACCAGTCCGCGCCGCTGGCCAAGGGTTCGCACCGCGATTCGACCGGCTACCGCGTCGAAGGCGGCAAGCTGGTCGTCAGCCTGCAGGACGGCAGCAGCACCGGCCTGGCCGACGAGAACAAGTTCATCGGCTTCCAGGGCGATGCGGCCAATCCGTCGTCGGTGCTCCTGAAGAACAACGGCCTGCACATCGACATCCAGATCGACCGCAACACCGCGATCGGCAAGAGCGATGCGGCCGGCGTGGCCGATGTGGTGATCGAAGCGGCGCTGTCGACGATTCTCGACCTCGAGGACTCGATTGCCGCGGTGGACGCCGACGACAAGGTGCTCGCCTACAGCAACTGGCTCGGCATCCTGAAGGGTTCGCTGGTCGAGGAGGTGAGCAAGGGTGGCAAGACCTTCACCCGCACATTGAACAAGGACCGCATCTACAACGCCGGCGCCGGCGCCGCCGACGCACAGGACGGCAAGGTGCGCCTGCACGGCCGCTCGCTGCTGTTCCTGCGCAACGTCGGCCACCTGATGACGAACCCGGCCATCCTGCTCAAGGACGGCAAGGAGATCCCTGAAGGGATCATGGACGCCGTGATTACCGTGACGATCGCGCTGCACGACCTGAAGCGCGCGAAGGATCAGGATGCTGGCAACTCGCGCACCGGCTCGGTCTACATCGTCAAGCCGAAGATGCACGGGCCGGCCGAAGTCGCATTCGCCAGCGAGCTGTTCGGCCGCGTCGAGGCGATGGTCGGTCTCGCGCCGAATACCGTCAAGCTCGGCATCATGGACGAGGAACGTCGCACCAGCGTGAACCTCTCGGCCTGCCTGAAGGAGGCCTCCGGTCGCGTGGCCTTCATCAACACCGGCTTCCTCGATCGCACCGGCGACGAGATGCACACCGCGATGCATGCGGGCCCGATGCTGCGCAAGGGCGACATGAAGACCTCCACATGGCTGCAGTCCTACGAGCGCAGCAACGTGCTGGTCGGCCTGTCGGCCGGCCTGTCCGGGCGCGCGCAGATCGGCAAGGGCATGTGGGCGATGCCGGACATGATGGCGGCGATGATGGAACAGAAGATCGCGCATCCGAAGTCCGGCGCGAACACCGCCTGGGTGCCGTCGCCGACGGCCGCCACGCTGCATGCGCTGCACTACCATCAGGTCGACGTGTTCGCGGTCCAGCGTGAGCTCCAGAAGCTCGACGCGAAGACCGAGATCGAGCGTCTGCTCGAAGGACTGCTGCAGGTGCCGGTTGCCGCCGAGCCGAAGTGGACGCCGGCCGAGATCCAGCAGGAGCTGGACAACAATGCGCAGGGCATCCTCGGCTACGTGGTGCGCTGGATCGACCAGGGCGTGGGATGCTCGAAGGTCCCGGACATCCACAACGTCGGGCTGATGGAAGACCGCGCGACGCTGCGCATCTCCAGCCAGCACATTGCGAACTGGCTGCTGCACGGGATCGTCAGCGAAGCACAGGTCACCGAAACGCTGCAGCGCATGGCCAAGGTGGTCGACGGACAGAACGCGGGCGACCCGTTCTACAAGCCGATGGCGCCGGACTTCGAGTCGTCCTACGCGTACCGCGCCGCGCGCGACCTGGTCTTCAAGGGCCTGGAGCAGCCCAGCGGCTATACCGAGCCGCTGCTGCATGCCTGGCGGCTGAAGGTGAAGGCGAGCGCCTGAGGCTAATGGTCGGGGACGGCCGGTCGCGGACGGCGGGTCGCGCCTGCCGTCCCTTCAAGCCCGAACCTGCCCGGCTCCGCCCGGATCGGCCCGGATTCGCGCGGACGTGTCGTCCTCATGCAGCAAGGGAACCTTCCTGTTCGACGGCGCCGCTGCGCGCCGCGCCGGCAGGCAGGCGACGGAACTTGAATACGTCAGCCTGATCGCAGGTAGAGAGGGCGGCTCTCGGCTCCGGCCGAGCCGGCCGGACGAAGAAACACTTGTCTGGCCGAAAGTCGCCGCGCTCCTGCATGTCTGTGAGGACCGTTTATGCATGCGCTCAAACTGATACGGATCGGCGATGCCGTCGGCGTCGTCCTGCCGCGCGAAGCCCTCGCCAGGCTCCAGCGCGGGACCGGAGAAATCGTCTTTTTGACGGAGTCCCACCACGGGCTCACGCTCACTGCCGACGATCCGGTGCTGCAGAAGCAGCTCGACGTGGGGCGCGAATTCATCGGCGCGTATCGGGGAGCGCTGAAGGCGCTGCAGCGATGAGCCTGTGTTCGGTGGATTCGGCGGCCTTTCTGCTGCTGCACCGCGAAAGCCTGCTCGAAGAGGGGGGCGAGGCGGGCGGCATCAGCGAGGAAAAACTCGATGCCGCGCTTGCCTATCCGCTGCGCGAGGCCCGGCTGACGATCCCTGACGTGGCCGCGCTTGCCGCCGCGTACGCAGTCGGCATGCTCAGGTACCGGCCGTTTGCGAACGGCAACCAGCGCGCGGCCCTGCTCGCGCTCGGCCTCTTTCTTTACTCCAACGACTGGCGGCTGGAAGCGACGCAGGAAGAAGCCACCGCCGCCATCCGGCGTCTGGACTGCGGCGAGATGAACGAGGATGAACTCGCCAACTGGGTCCGCAAGAACCTCTGATCACAAGCCTTGAACAACCTGCGCCCTGATCGCACGTTACGTGCCGGGCACAGCAGGCGCGTCCGTGCGCTGCAGCTCCGCTCCTATTGCGATGCGATGGGCTGCCTCCAGGTAAGGCGGCCGACGGCGCCGTTTCGCGCGCTCATTCGGCCAGGGCGCGAAAAAAGTTGCCGTACGGCTTGATGTTCGTCGCGCAAGCGACTATGGTTGCGGTGCTTTTTCAAAGGAGTAGATAGCACCATGTATAAAACCACAACGACAATCGGATTCGCACGCAAGGCCGTGCTCGCCATGGCCGCGGCCGCAGCGATGCTGCCGCTGACCACCAGCGCGCAATCCGCCCCCCAGGAAGGTCTTTCTTCGCGCCCGATCACGCTGATCGTGCCGTTCCCGCCCGGTGGTCCCCTCGATTCGGCCGCCCGTATCCTCGCAGAGGCGGTTCGCCCGACGCTGGGCACGGTAGTGGTCGAGAACCGCTCCGGCGCCGGCGGCAACATCGGCATGGAAGCGGTTGCGAAGGCGGCGCCGGACGGCCACACGATCGGCATCGGCGCGCTGTCCACCCACGCGATCAATCCGTGGCTGTACACCCGCATGCCGTTCGACCCGGTCAAGGATTTCGCGCCGATCACGCTGATCACCGACCTGCCGAACGTTCTGGTGCTCAGCACCAGCTTCGCGGAGAAGAACAAGATCAACACGGTGGCGGATTTCGTCACCTACCTGAAGGCCAACCCGGGCAAGATCAACTACGGCTCCGGCGGCAACGGCAGCGGCGGCCATCTGGCGGCCGAACTGTTCAAGCAGATGGCCGGCGTGTTCATGGTCCACATTCCGTACCGCGGCGCAGCGCCGGCGCAGACGGCGTTGTTGAGCGGCGAAGTCGACGTCATGTTCGACAACCTCGGTTCGGCCGCGCCGCGCATCCGCGACGGTCAGATCAAGGCACTGGCAGTCACCACGACCAAGCGTTCGGCGATGCTGCCGGATGTGCCGACCGTCGCCGAGAGCGGTGTGGCCGGCTTCAAGGACTTCCATGTCAGCACCTGGTTCGGCCTGTTCGCGCCGGCAGGCGTGCAGCCCGCCATCATCAACCGGTTGAACAAGGAATTCACCGCCGCAATGCGCACGCCGGCGGTGAAGGAGCGCATGAGCCGTATCGCCGCAGAACCGTCGCCGACCACGCCGGCGCAGTTCGGTGACCTGGTCAAGCGCGAACTCGCGCGCTACGAGGGTGTCGTCAAGCGCTCCGGCGCGAAGGTCGACTGACCTTGTTCCATGCACCGCCGCGCCGCCCGGCGCGGCGGTTTCATGCCAGTGCCAGCGACTTCACGTAGGCACTGATCCCCGCCAGCAGCATCTCCACCGCCATCGCGGTCAGTATCAGTCCCATCAGGCGTTCGACCGCCGTCATGATGCGCGGCCCCATCACCTGCTGCATCCGCTCCGCCCCGAGCAGCACCGCCAGCCATACCAGCGCCACCAGCACCAGCACGCCGACATTCATCAGTGTCTCGACCGCATTGCGCGACGAGAACAGCAGCACCGTCACCAGCGCCGACGGGCCGGCCAGCGCAGGAATCGCCAGCGGCACGATGAAGGGCTCGCCGCTTTCGCTGCCGTCACTGCCGAATACGCCGCCGGGCTGCGGAAATACCATGCGCAACGCGATCAGGAACAGGATCACCCCGCCGCCAATGCGCAGCGCAATATCGGAAAGCTGCAGGGCCGCGAGGAAGTAGCGGCCGAAGAACATGAACAGCAGGAGCAGCACGAACGCGATCGCGCATTCGCGAATGATGACCTTGGTGCGCCGCTCCGGCGCCACATGGGCAAGGGCGCTGGCGAACAGCGGCACGCTGCCGAACGGGTCGGTAACGAGCAGCAGGATGATGAAGGCCTGGAAGAAATTGTCGAACATGGCGTCGCTTCTCCCGCAGTGTGGGAAGGATCAGGATGCCATGCGGGCAAGGCGCCGGCGTTCGCGAGGATCATGAAGTCGCGCGAATCTTGAACACGGCGAACACGGCGGGATTTGGCGCAGAGGTCCGCGCATGGGTTACTGCGCCAAGCGCGTCTTCAGGCTGAATTCTCCGAGGCTTCCGGCCGCGTCGGCCCGCAGTTGCGCTTCGCTCTTGTCGGCCTGCGCCTGGATCAGGCGATCAGCCAGCTTCGCGTCGGGGAGCACGGTGCCGAAGAAGCTGACCGCGTCGCCGCGCTGGATCAGCAGGGTAGGAAAGTTCTCGACGTCGATGTCGCCGACGAGATCGGCCTGGTCCTCGATGTCAATCCAGACGAAGCGCTTGTCCGGATGGGCGGCGGCCAGCGCGTCAAAGCCGGGACGGTAGGCGCGGCAGGTGTCGCACCAGGCCGCGCACAGGCAGGCGACCACCCACAGCCCCTCACCGAGCCATTCGGCGACGAGGGTCTGGTTGTCTGCTTCGAGGGTGAGACTGGCGGCTGGCATCGGTGCTTTGGACCTGCGGGTGAGCGGCCGTCATTGTATGCGATGGCGCGGGACTGTGCGGGGGACTGCGGTGGTGGTGGTCTGGCAGTGGAATGCCGTCGGCTGAGCGAATTCCCTAGCTATGTCGCTCCCGCCTGCGCGGGAGCGACATAACAACGGTTATCGCTTAATTGAACCGCACTTCCCATGCAGGAAGCTTAAGCAGTCGTGTCCACATGCCGGCCGATATGGGCCGGCAGATTTGCGCTCGTGACCGGGGGAAGGGCTGCGACCATCGCCGCGGCGCTCGAGGCCTGCACCTGCTGCGCCTTCTTCGCGACGGCCACCGTAACTGCCTGGTTCGTTGCCGTGGAGGCAAGGGTGGTGGCCAGATGCGCAATCGTGTTGACGTCCATGACATTCTCCTGGTGTGAATCCCTGTTTACGGCAGGGCCGCGTCGGGATTTAGGGCTGCCCCGCGCGGTAAAATACCGGCCATGCCGACCATCCTCGCCATCGAAACCTCCTCCGAACTCGCTTCCGCCGCTTTGCTCCACAACGGGCAGCTGCTGTTTCGCGAAGCATCCGGCTTCCAGACCCATTCACAGACGCTGCTGCCGATGGTGCAGGCGGTGCTGGCCGAGGCAGGCATCGCGCTGGCGGACGTGGATGCGATCGGGTTCGGCGCCGGCCCCGGCTCGTTTACCGGGGTGCGCACCGCTTGCGGCGTCGCGCAGGGGCTGGGCTTCGGAGCCGGCCGTCCGCTGGTGCCGGTGGTCACGCTGGAGGCGATGGCCGAAGCCTGCCGCAGCGAGACCGGTGCGGCCGACGTACTGGTCTTGCTCGACGCGCGCATGGAAGAGGTCTACTGGGCGCAGTACCGCTGGTGCGACGGCTGGCAGACGGTGATTGCCCCGCGTCTGGGTCCGGCCGCGGCCGTTGCGGCCGAAGGCGAGGTGGTCGCATGCGGCAACGGCCTGGCTGCCTACGCATCCGCCTTTGCGCCGATGCCGTTCGCCGCGCGCGGTCTTGCACATGTGATGCCGCATGCGAAGCAGATAGCGCTGCTCGCCGCGCGGCGCTTCGCGGCGGGTGTGTCGGTGGATCCGCGCGAAGCCAGCCCGCTCTACCTGCGCGACAAGGTCGCGCTGACGACCAGCGAACGCAACGCAAGGGCCGCCGCATGAGCGCCAGTTTCCGCGTTGTTTCCCAGTCGCCCACGCCGGCGCAACTGCAGTTCGTGCCGATGCGCGCGGATGACCTGCCCGAGGTGCTGGCCATCGAGAACGACGTCTATCCATACCCCTGGACGCGCGGCAATTTCCTCGATTCCCTCTACAGCGGCTATCGCGCGGAACTCCTGCGCGATGACGCCGGCATGCTGGTCGGCTACTTTCTGCTGATGATGGCCGTCGACGAGGCCCACCTGCTCAACATCAGCGTGCGCCGAGATCTGCACGGACACGGTATCGGCCGCTTCCAGCTCGACCGCGTGGCCGATATCGCACGCGCGTCCGGCATGGCTTCGGTGCTGCTCGAGGTGCGCCCGTCCAATGCCCGTGCCTATGCGATCTATCTGAAGTACGGCTTTGCCGAGATCGGACGGCGCCGCGGCTACTATCCGTCCGCCGGCAACACCCGCGAAGACGCGATCGTGATGAGGTACACGCTGTGAGCATCGATCCCGCACGCCGCGCGGCGTTTCTCGAAGAAATGGGACTGGGTCCGCAGTGGACGCGGCGCGATCTGCCGCGGCCGGCCGAGGTGCCGGGCGCCGCTGCGGCGGTCAGCGAAGAGGCGGTGGTCGCCGCCATGCCGCAGCAGGAAGAAGCGGCGGTCATCGTCGACGATTTCATCGATGCGTTTGACGCCGCCCCGCCGGCCCAGCCGGTGCTGGCGCTTGCCGAAGACGCCGGCCGCGCCGAGGAGGATGCCGCGATCGCGCGCATGAGCTGGGAGGAGCTTGAGCAGGCGATCGCCAGCTGCACCCGTTGCGGCCTGTGCAAGGGCCGCACCAGGGCCGTCCCGGGCGTCGGCGACCGCAAGGCGCGCTGGATGTTCATCGGCGAGGGTCCCGGAAGGGAAGAGGATCAGCGCGGCGAACCCTTCGTCGGCCGCGCCGGACAATTGCTCGACAACATGCTCGCCGCGATGAAGCTCGCGCGCGGCCAGAACGCCTACATTGCGAACATCGTCAAGTGCCGCCCGACCGATGCCGCCGGCAAGGACCGCCGTCCGACCGCGGAAGAAGCGGCCGCCTGCCTGCCCTACCTGCTGCGCCAGATCGCGCTGGCGCAGCCGGACCTGGTGGTTGCGCTCGGCAAGACCTCGGCCGTCACGCTGCTGGGCATGGACCCGGAGACGCCGGTCGCCAGCCTGCGCGGCCGTGTGCACACCTACGCGGCGCGGCCGATGGTGGTGACCTACCATCCCGCCTACCTGCTGCGCGCGCCCGAGGACAAGAGAAAGGCCTGGGCAGACCTGTGCCTGGCCCTGTCCGAATATGCGAAGCTCGGCGCACCCGGCTGAGCCGGGCCGGCCGCCCAGCCACCAGAGCGGATTTCATCAACGCTGGGGCCACCTGCGCGATCCGCACGTGCGCACGCTCGCCTGGCTGCTCGACGCGCCCGCACTTCTCGATCCCGACGCGCCGGAATGGGCGGGCCGCATCGCCAGCCTGCCGACCGCGGATGACGCCACCGCCGCATGGCTGGCCGCACTCGACCGGGCGCCGGCGCCGCTGCACGCGGCCCTGGATATGCAGCCGTTCACGCGGCTCGGCCGCTATGCGGAGAACCTGCTCGGCTACTACCTGCGCGAGCACGGCCACCTGGTCGCGCATAACCTGCAGGTGCGTGCCGAGAAGGGCGGCACGATTGGCGAGTTCGATTTCATTCTGCGCGCCGACAATGGCGCGCTCATGCACTGGGAGTTCGCGACCAAGCTTTATCTGCTCGAAACCGAGGGCGCCGGCCATGTCGCCGACTACTTCGTCGGGCCGAACCTGGCCGACACGCTGGGCGCGAAGATCCGCAAGATCATGGACCACCAGCTCGCGCTGTCCGCCCATCCCGCCGCGCAGCCGGTGCTGCCGGAGCCGGTCGCCGCAGCGCAGGCGCTGGTCAAGGGCTGGCTGTTCTATCACCGGGCAACCCCACAGGTCGCAGCGCCCGCCGGCATCGCGCACGCGCATTGCCGCGGCTTCTGGTGCGCGCTGGACGAGTTTGCCGGCGACGCGGCATCGCGTTATGCGATCCTGCCGCGCCTGTCCTGGCTCGCGCCGGCGCGCGTGCCGGTGGAAGAGGGCATGGACCGCGACACGCTGCTGCGCGAGCTTGCGCAAAGGCTGAGCGGCGACGCCGCGCCGGTGCTGGTCGCCATCCTCGAGCCGGCCGGCGGCGACCTACTCGAGGTCGACCGCGGCTTCGTCGTGCCCGACGACTGGCGCGAGCGCGCACGGCGGCGTCTGAGCGGGTGAGCTCCGGTAGAATCCCTGCTTCACGTCCGATGTGCCGTCGCGTTGCCAAGGTCCGCCCGGCAATGCGAACACCCTCTCCGAACATCCCGACATGCCCCGTCCGCTGACTGCCACCATCCATCTTTCGGCCCTGCGCCACAACCTTGCGCTCGCGCGCCGGCAGGCCGGCAACGCCCGCGTATGGGCGATCGTGAAAGCCAACGCCTATGGCCACGGGCTGGAACGCGCGATGCGCGCGTTTGCCGATGCCGACGGGCTCGGGCTGGTCGAAGTCGATGCGGCGGTGCGCCTGCGCGAACTCGGCTGGCGCAAGCCTATCCTGCTGCTGGAAGGCTTCTTCGACGCGAGCGACGTGCCGTTGCTGGCGCGCTACCGGATAGAGACTGCCGTGCATTGCGACGAGCAGATCGCACTGCTCGCAGAGGCCTCTGCCGACGCCGCAATCGAGGTGCACCTGAAGATGAACAGCGGCATGAATCGCCTCGGCTTCACGCCCGACGCCTATCGCACCGCGCATGCACACCTGCGCGCGAACCCCGCGGTCGCCGGCATCACGCTGATGACCCACTTCGCCAATGCCGACGATCCCGGCTGTGCGGGCCTGCCGCTGGAAGCGCAGCTGTGCCGCTTCAACGAAGGCGCCGCCGGTCTGGCCGGCGCCCGCAGCTTGTCGAACTCGGCGGCGGTACTGACCCGGCCCGACCTAGCGGCGGACTGGGTGCGCCCCGGCATCATGCTGTATGGCGGCACGCCGGGCGGCAGGAGCGCGGCGGATTTCGGGCTGCAGCCCGCGATGAGCCTGCAGGCGGGCATCATCGGCGTGCAGGACGTCGCGGCGGGCGCCGCGGTCGGCTATGGCAGCCGCTTCATCGCCGACAGGCCGATGCGCATCGGCGTCATTGCCTGCGGGTATGCGGACGGTTATCCGCGCCATGCGCCGGCCGGTACGCCGGTCGTCGTCGACGGCCGCCGAACCGGCATCGTCGGGCGCGTGTCGATGGACATGATCACGATCGATCTCACCGATATCCCGGGCGCCGGCATCGGCAGCACGGTCGAACTGTGGGGCCGGCAACTGCCGATCGACGAAGTGGCCGCGGCCGCCGGGACGATAGGCTACGAACTGATGTGCGCGCTGGCGCCGCGCGTGCAGGTGGTGGAAGACAATGGCTAAGCAGAAAACCCAATACGTTTGCACCGAATGCGGCGGCGTGACCGCCAAGTGGGCCGGCCAGTGCCCGTCCTGCGGCCAATGGAACACGCTGGTCGAAAGCGTGATCGAGCCGTCCGGCGGCAACCGCTTTTCGGGCCAGTACCAGGGCCTCGCCCAGACCTCGCCGGTGCTCTCGCTGGCCGACATCGAGGCAATCGACGTGCCGCGCTTCACCACCGGCATCGACGAGTTCGACCGGGTGCTCGGCGGTGGGCTGGTCGCGGGTGGCGTCGTGCTGATCGGCGGCGATCCCGGCATCGGCAAATCGACGTTGCTGCTGCAGGCGCTGGCCAACATGGCCCGCGTGAAGAAGGCGCTGTACGTGAGCGGCGAGGAATCCGGCGCGCAGATTGCGCTGCGCGCCAAACGCCTGGCGCTGGAGGCGAAGGACCTGAAGCTGCAGGCCGAGATCCAGCTTGAAAAGATTCTCGCCACGCTGGCCGAGCACAAGCCGGAAGTGGCGGTGATCGACTCGATCCAGACCATTTATTCCGATGCGCTGACGTCCGCTCCCGGCTCGGTGGCGCAGGTGCGCGAGTGCGCGGCGCAGCTCACGCGCGTGGCCAAGCAGTCGGGCATCGCGATCATCATGGTCGGCCACGTGACGAAGGAGGGGGCGCTCGCCGGCCCGCGCGTGCTCGAGCACATCGTCGACACCGTGCTGTACTTCGAGGGCGATACCCATTCGAGCTTCCGCCTCGTTCGCGCGTTCAAGAACCGTTTCGGCGCGGTCAACGAGCTCGGCGTGTTCGCGATGACGGAAAAGGGCCTGAAGGGCGTGTCGAATCCTTCCGCGCTGTTTCTCTCCCAGCACGACAACCAGGTGCCGGGCTCCTGCGTGATGGTGACCCAGGAAGGCACGCGCCCGCTGCTGGTCGAGATCCAGGCGCTGGTCGACACCTCCCATGTGCCGAATGCGCGCCGCCTGTCGGTAGGGCTGGAGCAGAACCGGCTGGCGATGCTGCTGGCGGTGCTGCACCGGCATGCCGGCATTGCAGCCTTCGACCAGGACGTATTCATCAACGCGGTCGGCGGCGTGAAGATCACCGAGCCCGCGGCCGACCTTGCGGTGCTGCTCGCGATCCACTCGTCGATGCGCAACAAGCCGCTGCCGCGCGGCCTCGTGGTGTTCGGCGAGATCGGACTGGCCGGCGAGATCCGCCCGGCGCCGCGCGGACAGGAACGCCTGCGCGAAGCGGCCAAGCTCGGCTTCTCGCAGGCGCTGATCCCGAAGTCGAATGCGCCGAAGCAGAAGATCGAGGGCCTGAACGTGATCGGCGTGGAACGCATCGACGAGGCGCTGAACCGCCTGCGCGAAGTGGACTAGCGGCACCGGCCCCGCTTCCAGCGGGGTGTCATTTCGCGCGATCTATTCGCGTACATCAAACGCCGGCAGGAAACCCGCATACGCGCGCTGGCGCCGCCCGCATCCGCATGCCGCATGGACTAGACTGGCTTGCGGACCCGTTATGGGCCCGTCGCGCGCCGGGAGAAAGACGGGGTCCCGCCCGTCCGCCCGGCAACGCGAACCCGTACGCCCGCCGACCGGGCGGAGCGCATCCTGCCGATCCACCCGGCCGCTACCGTGAAGCCATGGCAAGGAGGCTTGCAATGCGTGCCGACACCCCTCCCAGCGCGCTCGAGCAGGTGCGCAGCTTTCCCCTGATCGAAGCCTTGTTCGGCCGGCGCGCGCGGCGGTTTTCGCTCGGCGCGTCGATTCCGGACGGCCCGCTGGCCTACACCTCGCGCCATGAACCGGTGCCGCTGACCGAGTTCGAGCAGATGATGGTGCTCACCGCGGCGGGCGGCAATACCGGCTGGCATTTCATGATCACCCGCAACCCGCGCTACGCGCCGCACCTGGCCAACTATTCTGCGGCGGCGGGCGGGCGTACCTTCCCGTCGGCGGCCGGCTTTCACACCAGCGAACTGTTCTTCACCGACGATAACGGCGTGTACTTCTTCCCCACGCGCGATGCGCCCAGGCTGGTCGAGCGCGCGCCGGGCGCGCCGGTCGATCCGCAGGCGGTCGTCGACGCGCACAGAAAGCGCGTGCGCAAGCTGCACGACGCGAGGCTGAACATCCCGCCGGCAGAGCCGTACATGGAGGGGCACAACACCTGGTGCGCGAACCGGCCCGGCAGCACGCTGATCATTCCGGTGGCCGACATCGCCCAGCACGCGATCGCGATCCTCTGCTTCCTCACGCAGAACGGCTACTGCCTGGACGACGACGTCAACCGCGAACCGATTCCCGGGCTGGAGGACTTGCGCCAGGCGCTGAAGATCGAAAACACCTTCCCGCTGACCTATTTCGACCAATACGCGCTGACCGAGGCGACCGTCGAGATCGGCACCAGCTGCTTTGCCGGCGCGCTGATGCTGCAGGCGATGGGCCTGGGCGGCTGGATGTTCGACGGCATCGACCGCCACGTGATCCTCGGCGCGAGCGGCGACCCGGACGTTCCCGGCCTCGGCTTTCGCTACGACAGCGACGAACGCTGGTCCATCCCCAATCCGACCGGCCTGCCCGGCGTATTCGAGGGCTACTGCCCGCCGCACTTTCCGGACATGCGTGCGGCGGTCGAGGCTTTCGTGCAGCGCAAGTTCGGCCCCGGCGGGCCGTTCAATCCGGACACGCCGGGTCCGTGGAAGGAGAGTGCGCGCGTGCGTGCGAGCGCCGAGGTGCACGGCGACGCGTTCAAGGAATGCGTGGGGCTGCAGGCGCAGTACGTTTTCGACCGCTTCGGCAAATTCCCGGCCACGGTGCCGAGCATCTTTTCATTGATGTATCTGCAGGCGCATCATCTGGATCTGGAGTTCTATGATCACTATTTCGCGCCGGGAGCCTACCTGCAGACGCATGCGGAGCACATGGCGCGCTGGCACGGAGCCGAGCCGCAGCCGGGGCAATAACGTTGTCCGGCGCGCGTGTCCAGCCACACACAGGAGACTCGAATGGAACCGCAGGGCGCGCCCATCGTTACCGCACAGATGCTGATACGCAAGCCTGTCGAGAAAGTATTCGACGCCTTCATCAATCCCGCCGTGACCACGCTGTTTTGGTTCTCGAAGAGCAGCGGTCCGCTCGAAGCTGGCAGGGAGGTGCTGTGGGAGTGGGAGGGGCTGGGCGCCTCGGCCGTGGTGCGTGTTCAGGAAATCGAGCCCTGCCTGCGCATCCTGATCGAATGGGACGATCCGCCGTGCCCGGTCGAATGGCTGTTTACGCCGTACGAGGAGCAGGGGACGCTGGTGCGCATTTCGAACTGGGGCTTCAAGGGAAGCGCGGACGAGGTGATGACGCAGGCGCTCGATGCCAAGGGCGGCTTCACGATGGTGCTGGCCGGTGCGAAGGCTCTGCTCGAACACGGCATCGTGCTTGACCTGGTCGGCGACCAGTACCCGGAGCGCGTGCTGCGGGCGTTTCCGGCCTGAGCGGCGGGACCGGAACGCAGTCCCGCAGGCGCCGCGTTCGCGCGCAAGCTGGTTTGCCAGACTGGCAGCATGCTAAAGTCGCGGCAGCCTGCGCGTCCGCCCGTACGATCGCCTCCGAATCCGGACCTTCCCCGAACCCTATGCTGACACGCCACGTTCCGAGCCTGCCGCAAGACATCGGCCTTTGCGTCGAGCCGCTTGTGCGGATGACGCAACACGCTGTCAGCTGAAAACGACGGAATGGCCAAGCTCCTCGCCATCGACATCCTGAACCTGGTTCGTCGCCTCTACGAAGCGAATTCCGAGCCGGATACCGCGGAGAAAATGGAAGCCGTCCTGCACGGCGCGGCTGCGGCCGTGCGTCGCGTGCTTGAGGTCCACCAGCCGACGCATGTGCTGTGCGCGCTCGATCATGGCGGGCCGTCATGGCGCCATGCGATTCACCCGGCCTATCGTGAAACGCACGCGTCGATGCCGGATCCGCTGCGGGAGACGCTGCCACGCCTGCACGCACTGCTGGCCGGTCTCGGCGTGCCGGTCGTCTCCGTCGAAGGCGCGGAGGCGGACGACATGATTGCCACCGCGGTGCGCCGCTGGCTGGCCGAGGGGCGCGGGGAAGCGGTGATCGCCTCCACCGACCGGAAGCTGCACCCGCTGGTCGCCGAGGGCGCGCTGGTCTGGGATGCGTTCAGGAACGAATGGCACGACAGTGCGTGGGTCGAGCGGCGCTATGGCGTACCGCCGGAAATGCTGGCCGACCTGCTCGCGCTGGTCGGCAATCCGGCACACGGCATTCCCGGCATACCGAAGATCGGCGAGAAAACCGCCGCGAAGCTGCTGCATGCGTACCGTGATCTGGACGGCATCATGGCCGGCGCCGGTATCCTGCTCAATCCGCTCGGCCAGCGACTGCGCGCCGGCCGCGACGATGCCTACCTGTCGCGCGAGCTGCTGCGGCTGAAATCGGACGTACGCCTGGGCATCACCTGGAACGCGTTGCGTTTTCCTGCTGCTCGTTGAGCGGCTGCAAGTAACGCCAGTATGCTCTGATTCCCCCGGGTTTGGCGTTTTGCTCGGGCACGAGCGGCGTCGCGGCCGGTGCTGCGCCAGCACCGGACTGCGCCGGCTCCGGCGTCGGCAATGCGGGCGGTGGCGGGGCCTCCAACGGCGGATTCCTCGGCTCGTCGACGAGCACCACGCATCCGTGAAACAAACCCGCCAAAACAGCGATTAAGGCAATCCTGCTCGCATCCATGACCGGCCTCCGCTCGGAAAGTGTGCGGCCCGCGTGCAAGGCGGGGCTCAGACAGTCTGGGCCAGCCGCGCTTGCAGCGGGACCCAAGTCGAGCGCTTGTTGAGTTCCTTCAACGGAACACGCATTCAGGGCACGAGCACTGCGGCGCCGTCGAACGCGCCGGCGCGCAGTTGCGCGAGCGCGGCATTCGCGTCTTCCAGCGGGAAAGGGTGTGGCGATGTGCGTATCGTCATCCTGCTTGCAATCGCGAAGAATGCGTCGCCGTCGGCGTGGGTCAGATTGGCGACCGAGCGCACGCAGCGCTCGCCCCACAGCAGCGAATACGGAAATGCGGGGATGTCGCTCATGTGGATGCCCGCGCAGACGACGGTGCCGCCCTTGCGCGTGGCGGCAAGCGCCTGCGGCACCAGCGCGCCGACCGGCGCAAACAGGATCGCCGCATCCAGCGGCTCCGGCGGCATGGTGCCCGCGTCGCCCGCCCATGCCGCGCCGAGCGACAGCGCAAACGCCTGCGAGCGCGTGTCTGCGGACCGCGTGAACGCATAGACTTCCCTGCCTTCATGGCGCGCGACCTGCACGAGAATGTGCGCGGCCGCGCCGAAGCCGTAGAGGCCGATGCGCCGGGCGTTTCCGATCATCGCGTAGGCGCGGTAGCCGATCAGGCCGGCGCACAGCAGCGGAGCCGCGTGCAGGTCGTCATAGTTATCCGGCAGCGCGAAGCAGTAGCGGGCGTCGGCACAGGTGTATTGCGCGTAGCCGCCGTCGCGGTCGTACCCGGTGAAGCGGGCGGCGTCGCACAGATTCTCGTGTCCGTCGTCGCACCATGCGCAGTGGCGGCAGGTGCCGGCGAGCCAGGGCACGCCGATGCGGTCGCCGACCGCAAAACCCGAGACCTGCGCGCCGGTCGCTTCAACGGTGCCGACGATTTCGTGGCCTGGAATCACCGGTTGCTTGTGCGGCGCGAGATCGCCATCGACGATGTGCAGATCGGTGCGGCAGACGCCGCAGGCACGCACCCGCAGCAGCACATCGTGCGGACCGGGATCGGGGACCGGTACCAGCGCGGCACGCAGCGGCCGGCCGGGCGTGTCGAGAAGCATCGCGCGCATGACTGCCGGCATGGGTTCCTCCGCGTGCGTAGCGTTTCATTCCATAATAGAAGCCGCCCCGCCATTCGGCGGAGCGATTTTCAATCCCAGCCAGAGGTGCCGCTTGCTTTCCAGCCAGATCGACCACATCACCGTGACTGCCGCTTCGCTCGAGGAAGGCGCGCAGTACGTCATCGATGCGCTTGGCATCGCGCCGCAGCCCGGCGGCGAGCATCCGCGCATGGGCACGCACAACCTGCTGATGCGACTGGGCGAGTCGACTTACCTTGAAGTCATTGCGCCAAATCCGGACGCGCCGGCGCCGGACCGCCCGCGCTGGTTTGCGCTGGACGATGCAGAATCCGTCGCACGGCCGCGGCTGGCGACCTGGGTTGCGCGCACGGACGACATTCACACAGCCAGCGTGGCCGCGCCCGAGCCGCTTGGCAAGATCGAGCCGATGTCGCGCGCGTCGTTGAACTGGCTGATCAGCATTCCGGAAGACGGCGCCCTGGTGCTGGGCGGCGCGGCGCCGGCGCTGATCGAATGGCAGGTGGCGGCGCATCCGGCATCCGGCATGGCCGATCTCGGCTGCACGCTGGAGCGGCTTGAACTGTTCCATCCGGATGCGGAACGCGTGACGCGGCTGCTGCGGGGGCTGGGGATGGAGGGCAGGGTGCATGCGTCCGCGCTGCCTGCCGGAAGCGTTCCCTTTCTGCTTGCCCATGTCAGGACGCCGCGTGGCCTGTGCAGCATAGGCGGGACCTGAATCAGGTCCGCGTGCGCGGCTCGGCGCGCATCCCATCGCGCAGATCATTGCTCGGAAACCGCACCACCACGTCGCCCGCCTGCAGTCCGGAGAGAACCTGAGCCTCGTCCTGGTTGCGCCGGCCGACTTCCACTTCCTGTTCGCGCAAGCGCCCTTCGCGCAGCACGAATACCCGCCACCGTTCGCCGACGCGGAACAGACTGCTGCCCGGCACCTTCAGCACCTGGTCGGCGGCCCAGATCACGATGCGCGCCTCGATACGGTAGCCGTCGCCGAGCGGACCCAGCTGATCGACGGGATCGGCCACGACGTTGACGCGCTGCTCCTCGACGCCAAGTGCGGAAATCTTCGTGAATGCGACCGGCTCGACCAGGCGCACCTGCGCACGCAGCGTCCGGCCGCCGCCCCAGCCTTCGAGCAGCATCGGTGCGTGCTCGGGAATGCGCACCGCATCGGTGGACAGCACGTCCACCACGATCTCGTAGCGCGAGGGATCGCCTATCGTCACCAGCGGCGTGCCGGCAGCGACCGTGCGGCCGCTACGTTCCTCCAGCTGCACGACGTAGCCGTCCACCGGCGCGGTGAGCGGTATCTGGCGCTCGCGCCCCGGCGGTGCGTCCGCCGCCGCCAGCGCCGCTTCGGCCGCGCGCACATCGGCCTGCGCGGCCTGGTGACGCAGGCGGGCGGCGTCCAGTTCCGCGCGCGCCGAGCGGGCGGCAATCGCAGCCTTCTCCGCGGCCTGCGCGGAAACGAAACCGTCGTCGACCAGCCTGCGCGTACGCTCGAGTTCGCTTGTTGCCAGTTCCGTTTCAGCGTTCGCGCGCTGCACGCGGGCGGCCGCTTCGCGTGCGATCGCGCGCGCCGATTCGAGTCGCGCCACCGTCTCCTGGCGCTGACGCAGGTCCAGCGGCACCGGATCGAGCAGCGCGACCGTCTGCCCGCGGCGCACCGCGTCGCCCTGGCGCAGCGCGATGCGTTGCAGTTCGGCCGCCACCGGTGCCGTGACGACATAGCGGTCGCGCATGCGCACCTGGCCCTGGTTGTTCACCGTGACCTGCATCGGTCCTTCAACGACGGTTGCGGTCTCCACCGAGACCGTCTCCGGCCCGAAGATGATCCACAGCACACCGGCCGCGAGCAGCAGGCCGATCGCCCAGTAGGCGAGGCGGCGGAAACGATGATTGTTGTTGCGCTTGTTCATGTCATTCGCGGGTCTTCAGTACTTCGATCAGGTCCAGCCCTTGCACCCTGCGCCAGACCAGAAATCCGGAGCCCACCGCCGCAGCCACCACCACGGACATCGAGAACACGAAGGTCTCTGTGGAGACGACCAGCGGGATGCGGAAGGTTTCCTGACTGAGCAGCGCCGCGATCAGTGCGGCGAAGCCGTAGCCGAGCAGGCAGCCGAGCGGCAGCGCGGCAAGTGTGATCAGCGCCTGCTGACCGAGCAGCAGCGCGCAGGCTTCGTTCTTCGTGAAGCCGAGGATGCGCAGGCTGGCCAGTTCCAGCGCATGCTCGGACAGCGCAATGCGCGCCGAGTTGTAGACGATGCCCACCGCAATCACGCAGGCAAATACAGTCAGCACAATCGTGTTGATGCGCATGTTCTCGGCGACGGTGGCCATGAAGCTGTCGATGGTCGCCTCGCGCAGGTTAACGCTGCTGATCGCCGGTACTTCCTTCAGCGTCCGGTAGAGCGTGGCGCGTTCGGCAGGGTCCACCGCGAGAAAGGCGCCGGAAATGGTTTCGGCTTCGGCGCGCATGCGCGCCAGCGCGGCGAGGTCCATGTAGGCGAAGCTGCCGATCGGTTCCTCGACGATCATCGCCACGCGCGCCGACAGCGTTTCGCGGCGGCCGTCCAGGAAGCTCACGAACACATGGTCGCCGCGCCTTACCGCAAGCAGTTCGGCCAGCATCGCATTGAGCACGATGCCGTCGTCCGGCAGCGCGACGGCCAGCTCGTGCTCGTCGACCACCCGGCGCAGCTGCGGGTCCGGCCCGAGCGCCATCAGCGCGGTCTTGTGCATGCGGTGTCCGGCGCGCAGCTCGATCGGCACATTGCGTACCGGCTCCACGCGCAATACGCCGGGAAGGCTGGCCAGTTCATGCACGGCCGCCCGGTCGCGCACCTCGTTGAAGCCGACCATCACGTCGTCGCGCTGCACTACACGGAACTGCAGCCGCACCATCTCGCTGAGTGCGTCGAATGCGAACTGCCCGGTCACCAGCAGCGACACCGCCAGCGCGATTCCGAACACCGACATCAGCGCCTTCAGCGGGCGCCGTTCCAGGTTGCGCAGGATGATGCGCACCGGCAGCGCAATGAAGCGCTGCAGTCCCATGCGTTCGAGCGGACCCGGACGAAAGCGCGCCGGCGATTCCGGCCGCATCGCCTCGGCCGGCGGCAGCCGCAGGATCCGCCGCACCGCGAGCGCGGCGCCGAACACCGCCGAGGCTGCCGCGATCAGCAGCGATACGGCGATCGAGAACGCCGACAGCGGAAACGCGAAGGTCGGAAACTTGAAGAACTCTGCATAGCGAATCGCCAGGCCTTCGCCCATCCACACGCCGACCGCGATGCCGAGCGCGCCGCCTGTCATCGTCGTGGCGAGCGCGAATTTCAGATAATGCGCGCCGACCGCGAAGTTGCTGTAGCCGAAGCTCTTGAGCAGCGCGATCTGCGCGCGCTGCAGCGTGGTCAGGCGCAGCAGTACGTTGTGGATCAGGAAGGCGACAACGCCGAGAAAGATCGACGGAATCACAGTCGCGCTCACGCGTGTCTGCGCCATCTCGTCGCTGATGAAGCGGTGCGAGACCTGGTCGTCGCGGCCGTAGGCGCCGAGCGTGCCATAGGGGGCGAGCAGGATGTCGAGCCGGGCAATGACTTCGGCCTCGCTGCCATGCGGCGCGAGCGTGAGCGTCAGATCGTTGAACGCGTCGCGCATGTCCAGCGCCGCGGCGAGCGCCTCGTGCTCCATCCACATCACGCCGAAGCGGCGGTTGTCCGGAAACACGCCTTCGCCGATCTCCGATACGTATTCCGGCGACAGCCCGATGCCGACGATGTGCAGCCGCTCCTGCCGCGCGTTGATGACCGCGAGCAGGCTGTCGCCCGGCTGCAGCTTGTTTGCCTGGGCAAACGATTCGCTGACGATGATCTCGTTGCGGTTGCCGGCCTGCGGCGCGCGGCCGGCGCGCAGGAATACCCGGTTCAGCCCTTCGTCCAGCCGCTCGGGAATCGAAACCAGCCGGCCGGTAGCCGGTTCGTCCAGTCCGGGCACGTCCAGCGATGCCTGGAACACGACTCGCCCGTGCACCTCATTGACGCCCGGGATCTCTCGCACCTGCGCGAGCAGGGTGTCGGGCGCGCGCTTCACGTGCGCGAACACATCGGCGAAACGATAGCGCTCGTAGTAGACGGCGCGCGTTTCCATCAGCGCTTCATAGGCCCCGCGCATCATCACGAAGGTGGCGATCGCGCACAGCGCGACCAGCGCGATTGCGACCGCCTGTCCGCGCATGCGCCACATGTCGCGCAGCAGCTTGCGGTCCAGCGCGGCTACCACGCGATCTCCTCGATCGAGACGCGGGCGGGGTTGCGGGTGATCTCCTGGATGCGTCCGCTGCTGATGTGGATCACGCGGTCCGCCATGCCTGCGATCGCGGCATTGTGAGTGATCACGGCGACCGTCGTGCCCAGTTCGCGGTTGATTCGGTCGAGCACCGATAGCACCAGCTTGCCGGTGCGGTAGTCGAGCGCGCCGGTGGGTTCGTCGCACAGCAGCAGGTCGGGCCGCTTGGCGATCGCGCGTGCTATCGCCACCCGCTGCTGCTCGCCGCCGGACAGCTGCGCGGGGAAATGGTGCATGCGGTCTGCAAGGCCGACCATGTCGAGCGCTTCGGTCGGGTCCATCGGACTCTCGCTGATCTCGGTCACCAGTTGCACGTTTTCCAGCGCGGTAAGACTGGGAATCAGGTTGTAGAACTGGAACACGAATCCGACGTGCTCGCGCCGAAAGCGTGTGAGCGCGTTGTCGTCCGCCTCGGTGAGATTGTGGTCGAGATAGGTGACCGTGCCGGTGCTGGGCGTATCGAGCCCCCCGAGGATGTTGAGCAGCGTGGACTTGCCGCTGCCGGACGCGCCCAGCAGCACGACGAATTCTCCGCGGTAAAGTTCCAGCTCCACCTCCATCAGCGCGCGCACCTGTACCTCGCCCATCGTGTAGGTCTTGCTGACGTTGCGGAGGATGAAGACGGCTTCCTGGCTGGAAGGGGCTGCGTGCGGCGAGGGCATCGGAACGGCCGTTGGGGAGACCAGCCGATTCTAGAAGGCGGCACCCCGCCACGGGATTGATGCAGGTCAAGCCGGGCGGCAAGGCTTCGCGCGATGGTGTCGTGTTTCTCCTTTCGCTCCGGCTCCGGCACATGCTGCCGTCCCCTGGCGGTCACCAACAGATATCCGTGCCCGAATTCCCGATCCGATACGAAAGCATAGAAGGCGACGGCGTGCGCCTGCACACGCTGGTCGCCGGCGATGGTCCGCCAGTGATACTGCTGCACGGCTTTCCCGAAAGTGCGCATTCCTGGCGCCACCAGGTGCCGGCGCTGGTTGCGGCCGGGTACTCGGCCTGGGTGCCGAACCTGCGCGGCTATCCGCCGTCGGACGTGCCCGCGGCGCGCGGCGCCTACCGCCTCGAATA
>DATLGF010000083.1:0-6741 GCA_035540575.1 Noviherbaspirillum sp. | reverse complement strand
GGGCGGCATGGGCGGCGCGCAGCCGCTGGCGGCCACGCTGGCCGGCGCGGTGTCGCTGAATATCGAATGCCAGCAGAGCCGTATCGATTTCCGTCTGCGCACGCGCTACCTGGACAAGCAGGCACGCGATCTGGACCATGCACTGGAACTGGTGCGCGAGCATTGCGCGCGCAAGGAGGCCGTCTCGATCGGTCTGCTCGGCAACGCCGCCGAGATTTTTCCCGAACTGGTCAAGCGCGCGCAGGCCGGCGGCATGCGCCCCGATCTTGTCACCGACCAGACCTCGGCCCACGACCTGATCAACGGCTATCTGCCGCGCGGCTGGAGCGTCGAACAATGGAAGGCCGCGCAGAACGATCCGCAGCAGCACGCGCGCCTCGGCGCCGAAGCCGCTGCTTCCTGCGCGGTGCATGTGCGCGCGATGCTGGATTTCCACGCGATGGGCATTCCGACCGTGGACTATGGCAACAACATCCGGCAGGTCGCACTCGACCAGGGTGTGGAGCATGCGTTCGACTTTCCCGGCTTCGTTCCCGCGTATATCCGGCCGATGTTCTGCGAGGGCAAGGGTCCGTTCCGCTGGGTCGCGCTGTCCGGCGACCCGGAAGACATCTACCGGACCGATGCGAAGATCAAGGAACTGTTCCCAGAGAACCGGCATGTGCATCGCTGGCTGGACATGGCGCGCGAGCGCATCGCGTTCCAGGGCTTGCCGGCACGCATCTGCTGGCTGGGTCTGGGCGAACGCCATCGCGCCGGCCTTGCATTCAACGAGATGGTGAAGAATGGTGAACTGAAGGCGCCGATCGTGATCGGCCGGGATCATCTCGACACCGGCTCGGTCGCCAGCCCGAACCGCGAGACGGAGGGCATGCGCGACGGCAGCGACGCGGTCTCGGACTGGCCCTTGCTCAATGCGCTGATCAATACCGCCGGCGGCGCGACCTGGGTGTCTCTGCATCATGGCGGCGGCGTCGGCATGGGCTATTCGCAGCACGCCGGCATGGTGATCGTGGCCGACGGCAGCGAGGCTGCTGCGCGGCGCCTGGGGCGCGTGCTGGTCAACGACAGCGGATCGGGTGTGATGCGGCATGCGGACGCCGGGTACGAGGCGGCCGTTGCCTGCGCACAGCGCAATGGCCTGAAGCTGCCGATGGTGAAGTAAGGACGGCTGTACATCGAGGACACGGACAAGACAAACATGGAAACCAAGCTCATTCCCGGCCAGCTCACGCTGGACATGCTTCGCCGCATCTGGCGCGGCCCGGTCACCCTCGCGCTGGAACCTTCGGCCTACGAAGCCATTCATGCCTCGGCCGCGACGATACGCAGGATTCTCGAACGCGGCGCCCCGGCCTACGGCATCAATACCGGCTTCGGCAAGCTGGCGAAGACGCATATCCCTGACGCGCAACTGGAAGCGCTGCAACGCAACCTGATCCTGTCGCACTCGGTCGGCACCGGCGCGCTGCTCGACGACCGCGTCGTGCGCCTGATACTCGCGACCAAGATCGGCAGCCTCGCGCGCGGCTATTCCGGCATCCGCGCATCGGTGATCGACACAATGATCGCGATGTTCAACGCCGGCATCCTGCCCTGCATTCCATCGAAGGGATCAGTCGGCGCCTCGGGCGACCTCGCGCCGCTCGCGCACATGACGCTGGCAATGATGGGCGAAGGACAGGTGCGGGTAGGCGGGAATGTGGTCCCCGCAAGCGCGGCGCTCGCGCAGGCGAACATCGAGGCCGTGCGGCTCGCGCCGAAGGAAGGCCTGGCCCTGATCAACGGCACGCAGGTGTCGACCGCGCTGGCGCTCGACGGCCTGTTCATGGCCGAACGCATGCTGGAAGCCGGCACGGTCGCCGGCGCTCTGTCGGTCGATGCCGCCAAGGGCAGCGACGCGCCGTTCGATCCGCGCATCCACGCGGTGCGCGGGCAACCCGGCCAGATCGCGCTGGCGCGCGTCTACCGCGAACTGCTGGCCGGCAGCGAGATCCGCCGCTCGCACCTGGACAACGACGAACGCGTGCAGGACCCGTACAGCCTGCGCTGCCAGCCGCAGGTGATGGGCGCCTGCCTGGACGTGATCAACCACGCCGCGCGCACGCTGCTGACTGAAGCCAACGCGGTCACCGACAACCCGCTGGTCTATGCGGACAGCGGCGACGTGATCTCCGGCGGCAACTTCCATGCGGAGCCGGTCGCCTTT
The DNA here is from genome assembly GCA_035540575.1 of Noviherbaspirillum sp. Classification (GTDB taxonomy): domain Bacteria; phylum Pseudomonadota; class Gammaproteobacteria; order Burkholderiales; family Burkholderiaceae_D; genus Noviherbaspirillum. The sequence continues at coordinate 4,532 of DATLGF010000083.1, read as the reverse complement.
GCCGCCGACACGCTGGCGCTGGCGATCGCCGAAACCGGCGCGCTCGCCGAGCGCCGCATCGCGCTGCTGATCGACTCCACGCTGTCCGGCCTGCCGCCTTTCCTGGTTGCCTCATCCGGCCTGAATTCCGGCTTCATGATCGCGCACGTGACCGCCGCCGCGCTCGCGTCCGAAAACAAGTCGCTCGCCCATCCGGCCTCGGTCGACAGCCTGCCCACCTCGGCGAACCAGGAAGACCATGTGAGCATGGCCACCTTCGCCGCGCGGCGCCTGCACGAGATGGCCGAGAACACGGCGACCATACTCGGGATCGAACTGCTCGCCGCCGCGCAGGGCATCGATTTCCACCGGCCGCTGGCGACGTCGCCGCGGCTTGCCGCCGTGCATGCGCATCTGCGCGAGCATGTGCCGTTCTACGACAAGGACCGCCTGTTCGCGCCGGACATCGAGCACGCGCGCGGCATCGTGCTCGACGGCGCGCTCAGTCGCGACTGCGGCGATCTGTTCAACGGTCTCTACATCGGATAGGCAACCACATGATCCGGCAACCCGACATGCGCGCCTGGCAGGGGCGCGTCGACGCGGAAGAAGGTCCGCTCGGACAGCGCTGGCACCAGATCGTGCGTCCGTTTGAGGCCGCCGACGCGGCCGGCAGCGTCGCGCTGATCGGGTTCGCCTGCGATGCCGGCGTGGCCCGCAACCACGGCCGCACCGGCGCGCGTGGCGGGCCCGCCGCGTTGCGCGCGACGCTGTCGAACCTGCCGGCGCGCGACTGCAACGCGCTGCGCGACGCCGGCGACGTGATCTGCACGCCGGACGATGGCGGCGACGGACTGGAGGCCGCACAGGCGGAACTGGCACTGCGTATTGCCGGCTTGCTCGATGCCGGCGCGTTGCCTTTGGGCATGGGCGGCGGTCATGAGATCGCCTGGGCATCGTTCTCGGGCCTGGCGACACATCTGGCCGCCACCGAAGCGACGCCGCGCATCGGCATCCTGAACCTCGATGCGCACTTCGATCTGCGCATGGCCAGTGCCCCGAGTTCCGGCACGCCGTTCCGGCAGATCGCGGAGGATTGCGCGGCGCGCGGCTGGCCGTTTCATTACTGCTGCCTCGGCGTGAGCGACTACGCGAACACGCAGGCGCTGTTTGCACGCGCGCGGCAGCTCGGCGTGACCTGGCTGCGGGATGAAGATATGGACATCACGCGCCGCGATCAGGTGCTGCGCACGCTCGATACCTTCCTCGTCGGAGTCGATCACCTCTACCTCACCGTCTGTCTCGACGTGCTGCCGGCGGCCGTCGCACCCGGCGTCAGTGCGCCGGCCGCGCGCGGCGTGCCGCTGGAGGTGATCGAACCGGTGATCGACCGCGCCGTGGCATCCGGCAAGCTGCGCGTGGCCGACATTGCCGAACTCAATCCGGACAGGGACATCGACCAGCGCACCGCGCGCGTGGCGGCGCGGCTGATTGCCCGGATTGCTCGGGCACATGCGGCGGACAAGGAGGGCAGGCATGAATGAAACATGGGACGCGCTGTGGACCAATGTGCATCTCGCCACCATGGAGGGCGCGGGCTACGGCGAAGTGCAGGACGGTGCGATCGCAGTGCGCGACGGCCGCATCGCCTGGCTGGGCCGGCGCGCCGACCTGCCCGACGGACAGCGCGCGCGCAAGCATCATGACGGCCAGGGCCGCTGGCTCACGCCGGGCCTGATCGACTGCCACACCCACATCGTCCATGCGGGCAACCGCAGCATGGAGTTCGAGGCGCGCCTGAACGGCGCGAGCTATGAGGAGATCGCGCGCGCGGGCGGCGGCATCATGGCTACCGTGGGCGCAACCCGTGCGGCGAGCGAAGAGGCGCTGCTGACCGCGAGCATGCGCCGCGCCAGACAGCTGATCGCCGAGGGCGTAACCACCATCGAGATCAAATCGGGCTACGGGCTGGACCTGGAGAACGAGCGCAAGATGCTGCGCGTCGCACGCCGGCTCGGCGAGCATCTGCCGGTACGCGTGGTGACCACCTTCCTCGGCGCGCATGCCTTGCCGCCCGAGTATTCGGGTCGCCCGGACGACTATATCGACGCCGTCTGCGACCAGCTTGCGGTGCTGGCCGACGAAGGCCTGGTCGATGCGGTCGACGCCTTCTGCGAGCGCATCGGCTTTTCCCGCGAGCAGACCGCGCGCGTCTTCGACGCGGCACGCCGCCATGGTCTGCCGGTCAAGCTGCATGCGGAGCAGTTGTCGGACCAGGACGGCGCGGCGCTGGTCGCGCGTTACCGCGGGCTGTCGGCCGATCACCTCGAATATGTGTCGCAGACCGGGATCGCCGCGATGGCGCGCGCCGGCACCGTCGCGGTGTTGCTTCCCGGCGCGTTCTACTTCCTGCGCGAGACCCGGCTCCCGCCGGTGGATGCGCTGCGCGTGGCCGGCGTGCCGATCGCAGTTGCGACCGATTGCAACCCCGGCACTTCGCCGATGACTTCGCTGCTGCTGGCGATGAACATGGCCTGCACGCTGTTCCGTCTCACACCGCAGGAAGCGCTGGCCGGCACCACGATCCACGCCGCACGCGCGCTCGGCCTGCAGGACGAGCTGGGCAGCATGCGCGTCGGCAAGCGCGCGGATCTTGCGTTGTGGGACGTGGAGCGGCCGGCGGAACTGGCCTATGCGATTGGAGGGAATCCCTGTGTCGGGGTGGTCAGGGGTGGGGACGCGTTGACGCGGGTGGAGTGATGACGGTAACCGTAAGACGGGGTCGCTGAGCAGTGGAGCGAGACAGGAGCTTCTTCCACGTGCTGCGCGCCTTGCTTACTGAACGGATGAGATCCCTCACTGCGTTCGGGATGGCAGTGTTTAGCCGGACGCCCCCGGCTTAGTCGCATGCAGTACTACAGACGTTCGAACCGGTTCACGTCTGACCAAGCGCGGAAAACCCGCCCGCTCACTTGCTGCGCGGCACCCGCCCCATCAGGTAGAACTCATCATTCGGCCGCATCGAGATCACGTTCGCCATCCGGTTCGAGAGACCGAAGAATGCGGTGATCGCCGCGATATCCCAGATGTCCTCGTCGTCGAAGCCATGGCTGCGCAGAAGCGCATAGTCTTCATCGCCAACCTCGTGCGAGCGCAGGCAGACCTTGATTGCGAAATCGAGCATCGCCTTCTGGCGTGGCGTGATGTCGGCCTTCGCATGGTTGACCGCGACCTGGTCCGCGACCAACGGCTGCTTTGCATAGATGCGCAACAAGGCGCCGTGCGCGACCACGCAGTACAGGCAGCTGTTCTTCGCGCTGGTGGCGGTGACGATCATCTCGCGGTCGGCCTTGCTCAGGCTGCCGGTTTCCTTCAGCATCAACGCATCGTGATACGCGAAGAACGCGCGGAACTCGGCCGGGCGATGCGCCAGCGTCAGGAAGACATTCGGCACGAAGCCGGCCTTCTCCTGCACCGCGAGAATCATCTCCTTGATATCGTCCGGCAATTCATTCACATCCGGAACGGGAAAACGGGAAATCGCAGGGGTGTTCGACATCACGAGGTCTCCTTTTCGAACTGCAAGTGATACAGGTTGGCGTAGGCGCCATTCTTCTCCAGCAATTCCACATGCGTGCCGGTCTCGACGATACGGCCGCCGACCAGCACGACGATCCTGTCGGCCCGCTCGATCGTCGACAGCCGGTGCGCGATCACCAGCGTCGTGCGTCCGCGCATCAACTCATCCAGCGCAGCCTGTACCGCGCGCTCGGATTCGGTATCCAGCGCCGATGTCGCCTCGTCAAGGATCAGGATAGGCGCATCCTTGTAGATCGCGCGGGCGATCGCCAGGCGCTGGCGCTGGCCGCCGGACAGTTTGTTGCCATTGTCGCCGATCATGGTGTCGAAGCCATCGGGCAGTGCGGCGATCACGCCATCGAGATGCGCCGCCCGCGCGGCGGCCTGCACGCGCGCCATGTCGGGATTCGCATCGCCATAGGCAATGTTCGCCGCGACCGTGTCGTCGAACAGCACCACGTTCTGGCTCACCATCGCGATCTGCGCGCGCAGGCTGGTCAGCGCAAGATCGGCGATCGGCTCGCCGTCTAGCCGCACTTCCCCTCGCGTCGGTTCGTAGAAGGCCGGCACCAGGTTCACCAGCGTCGACTTGCCGCCGCCGGACATGCCGACGAAGGCCACCGTCTCTCCCGGCTGGATGGCGAGGTTGATGCCGGAGAGCGCCTCTTCCGGCCGGCCCGGATAGGCGAAGCCCACGTCGACGAAATCGATGCGCCCTGCGGCGCGGCCATCCAGCGTCCTCCCGGACGTGCGTTCGCTCGACGCGTCGATCAGCTCGAACACCGAGTCGGCCGCGGCGAGGCCGCGCTGCAACGGGCCGTTCAGTTCCGCCAGGCGCTTCAACGGCGTAAGCAGCATCAGCATCGCGGTGATGAACGAGACGAAGCCGCCGACCGACGTCTCGTTGTTCGCCGCCTGGACCAGCGCGATCACGATCACGACCGACAGGCCCGCCGCCGCGATCACCTGGGTCA
>DATLGF010000082.1:0-6672 GCA_035540575.1 Noviherbaspirillum sp. | reverse complement strand
ATCGGCGTCTCCTGGACAAGCACCGCGTCCTGGCCGGCGCGGTAAATGGCGGACTCGCGCCAGCTCTCGCCCGTTGGAAGATCCACGTCAAACAGATGGATCTTGTCGTAGCGCGCCAGCACTTCACCCTGCGGATTGATGACGAACGCTCGGTTCGCCAGCTTCCCCTCACCCGATTTGACGGCCAGCGAGCCGAGGTGCAGCCACAATCCATGCCTCGATGCCGCTTCCCGGCACGCCGCCAGTACCGGATCGTCTTTCTCCTCGCGAAGACTTGAAGCAGCGCGTGAAGCATCGCGGTCGAGCAAGCCCGACATTTCCGGCGTGAAAAGCATCTCGGCGCCGCCGGCCGCGGCCTGTCCCACGGCAGCGACCAAGGCGTCGGCATTCGCCATCGGGGCGATGCCGGTGCAGGATTGAAAGAGTGCAATTCGGGTCATCGATCAGGCTGAGAGAATCTTGTCCAGCATGTTTCCACGTTCGAGATCATACAGATCGTCGCAGCCGCCGATATGCCTGCCATCGATGAAGACCTGCGGCACCGTCGTGCGTCCGCCAGCGCGCTGAATCATTTCCTGCCTGGTTGGTCCGCCGCCGTCGACGGCATGCTCCTGATATTCAACCTTCTTTGAATCCAGCAGGGCCTTGGCGCGGTAACAATAGGGGCAGTAAGCCTTGGTATATATTTCCACTTTGACCACAGATGCTCACCTTTATTGGGGCAGACCTAACGCGTGAACGGGTTCGGTCGCACCACCCGGGCCCACGTTACCAGATGAACGCGGTCCGCCCCCGCTCGCTGAAGCACCCTCGCGCAGGCATTCGCAGTGCTTCCGGTGGTCAACACGTCATCGACGAGAATCACGGTGGCGCCGTTCAGACAGGCGCCCTTGTGCACGGCAAAGGCTCCGGCAATCGTCTTGCGTCGTTGCAATTGCGACAAGCCCTTGAGTGGCGGCGTGCGCTTCACGCGCCGGAGCAAAAATGGGTCGTGCGGAAACCCAATGCGCCGCGAAAGTTCCTGGGCGACGAGCGCGGACTGGTTGAATCCACGATTCCACAGCCGCAACCGGTGAAGCGGAACCGGCACCAGCACGGGCTTTGCAGCGTCGCGATCCACCAGCGGCGCCATGTAACGCGCCATGGTCCTCGCCAGCGCGACCCTTCGGCTATATTTCAGGCGCAGCGCGATGCTTCGGGACTTGTCGTCATACGCGACTGCGGCCCGCGTCCGTTCTATACGCGGTGGCTTCGCGAGGCACGCGACGCAGGTCTCGATATCGGTGCCTTTCAACGGTAGGCCGCAACAGGTGCATCCGCCCGCAAGAAATTCGATTTGCTTCCAGCAATCGCCGCAAAAGCTGTGAATCTCGTCGACGATGATCCCGCAGCCTGCGCACCGTGCCGGCAGGGCGAAGTCGAGCAGGTGCCGGAAGCCTGAACCAATTGCCGCATGGGCGATCATCAGCGACTTGTCGCCCAGCGACGCGCGTCGCACAAGCGGTCGAATGGTACGCCAGCTGTTCGACATGCGATTGCGCGCAACGAGACGGGATCGTGCCCAACGGATCGGGACTGCGCTGTTCCTGCACGAGCGGGCTTTCGAAGACTGCCTGGAACGGCTCCAAGGAATCCGCCGTCGATTCCAATCCGCCCTGCTTATTGGCTGCCCGGATCCGAACTGGCCCCGGCGTCTCGGGGTCCTGACGGGCCATGTCGACGTAGCCGACCCCGGGCCTATGTTCGCCGCAGCGGCTGACGGCGAGCTCGTCATCGAAGACGAAGCAGACTTCCCATCCGGCGCGTATGACCTGGTCGTAGCCATCGGCACGCTCGATAGCGTCAATGATCTGCCGGCCGCGCTCCAACTGATCAAGGATGCCCTGCGTCCGGATTCCCTGCTGATCGGCGCGATCGTCGGTGGCGACAGCCTTCCTCACCTCCGCGCCGCGATGCGAGAAGCCGACATCGCCATGGGCGTTGCGTCCCCGCACGTACACCCGCGCATTGAAGCTTCTGCGCTGGCGGCTTTGCTGTCCGGCGCAGGGTTCGTCATGCCGGTGGTCGACGTCGATCGGGTGGACGTCAGCTATGCATCGCTCGGCCGCCTTGTAGCCGACCTTCGGGCCATGGCTGGGACCAATTTACTTTCGGAACGGGACCGCCAGCCACTCACCCGCAGAGCATATGCAGCGGCTTGCACCGCGTTCGCAGAGGCCGGAGACGGCAACCGAACGCTGGAAAGATTCGAGATCCTGCATTTCGCCTGCTGGACTGCCTCGCGCTAAGACGTTTCGGCACACATTTGCCGCCGTTAACGCTTCTATGGGAGGAGTTGTTAACCCAGCTGCCGGTAAGTTTGCGTCGTGGACGTGGACCAGAGGAGGGTGGCGTGGGCGCTATCCGAAGGATTTTGCGCAGGTTGCTCGCTGACGACAGCGGCGCGACCGCGATCGAATATGGGCTCATCGCCTCCCTGATCATCATTGCGATGATGGGCGGATTGGCGACTCTCGGCGGAGGCGCGGGAGGTATGTGGACGAAGATCCAGGAAGCCGTCGTAAGCAGCTAGACTTCGGCCTGCAGAACGCCACCTACGCCCGCCGGTGCCCGAAGACGACCAGCTTCACCCGTTGACCCGGCACGAGGCGAGCATTGGGTGGAAGGTTGTTCAGCGCGAGAAAACGGTCGAGTTGGAAATCGCGGTAGGCCATTCGGCCGGCCAGCGAATGCACCGTATCGTTCGGCCCAACCGACACGATTTGGATCACCCGCGGCCTTATCGCTGCGGATTCCGCAGGCGTTATGCGCCGCAGCGAGTTGACCATTGGCGTGAACGGCCCGACGCCGGTCCCTGCCTGCGTCAGCATGACGAAGTGATATTTCGTGTCGCGATCCCATTCGTAGGCAACGACGCTGACATCCACAGCGCCCGAGGACGTATTCGCGCGTGCCGTTGTGAAGGCTGCGGGCATGCCATTGATCACGGTGCGCCGCGGCGGCGGCACGGCCATCTGGACCCTGCCTCCGGTAAGCTGTTGAAGCACCTGATGGATATATTGCTCGATCGACCCGCCAAATCGGCCGCCGCTGAACTGCGCCTGCCCCGCCGAGCCGCGAATGCCGACCGCACGGGTGCTGTTCTGCATCAAATAACCCACCGGCACAGCGAACTGCATCATCAGGTCCGGATGGGTGAATGTGCGTCCCTCGATAATGCCCTGGGCAGGATCGTCATCGACATACACGCCGTTGAGCTGGGCGAGGAACTGGTCGCGATTGCGCACACCCGTGCCAAGCCGGCCAGTCCGCTGCGCTTCCGCGCGCGCCTGCTGAGTGCGATTTTCACTCAAGGGGTGGGTGCTCGCCCACTCCGGGACCTGGCGGTTGGTGCGGCCTTGAACCCGGGCTTGAATCGCGCTCGAACGGGTGAGCGCCGCGAGCATGTCAGCCGCCCCGCCTGGATCGTAGCCGGCCGAGGTCATGTAGCGGATTCCGAGGACGTCCGCCTGATATTCCTGCTCGCGCGAAAAGCTCAAAGTGTAGAGCTGCGCTGCCTGCTGGCTGAGCTGGGCGATGGCGCTGCCGAAGCCGCCTCCGAGGACACTTCCAACGATGGCGCCAAGGATGCCACCGATGGTGTTTCGCGTCGCGGCCGACTGGCGAGCCCTGCCGTGCATCGCTGCGATGTGGGCCGTCTCATGCCCGAGGACGAAGGCGAGCTCCGCCTCATCGTTCATGACGGTCATCAACTGGCGCGTGATGTAGACGTATCCGCCCGGGTCGGCGAAAGCATTCTCAACCGCCGAATTGAGCGCTGTGAACCGGAAGACTCCGGCCGGGTTGGTAATGCCCGAAAAGGCCGCGACCCTGCGCCCGACGGATTCGACATAAGCGCCGCGGGCGCCGGTTTCCGCACCGCCGAATTCAGCGACCAGCTCGGCGTGCTGGCGCTGCGCAGTGGCGACGTCGCGTGGATTAAGCGCTCGGCCGGTCTGCGCCGCGGCGGCGGGCGCAAGCACGACGGCCGTCGCCGCCAGCAGGGACAAGGGGGTGCGCATCATTCTCTCTCCAGTTCGCTGGAGGCTCGTAAGCCTTGCGGTTTGAACGGGAGATGACGGCGGCTGGTTCCTCCTTGCCGGGCTAACCCATGTTCAGGAACTTGGCCCTTCTTTGGGCTGCAAGCTCCGCCCGGCCCAACTTCGAGCAGCCGTTCAGTTCCTCGACAATCGCTGCTTTAAGCGAGGCGATGGCGGCGGTGGGGTCCCTGTGCGCGCCCCCGAGGGGCTCCTGGATGATCCGATCGATCACACCGAGCGACTGCAGATCGTTGGCGGTGATCCGCATTGCCTCGGCCGCTTCAGCTGCCTTCTCAGCGGTCCGCCAAAGGATCGATGCACATCCCTCGGGAGAAATGACCGAATAGACGGCATGTTCGAACATCAGCACGCGATTCGCCGCAGAGATGGCCACGGCGCCCCCGGAACCGCCTTCACCAACGATTGCCGCGATCATCGGCACTCCCAGCGCAAGGCATTGCTCGGTTGACCGGGCGATCGCCTCGGCCTGCCCCCTCTCCTCAGCCTGGACACCGGGAAAGGCGCCCGGCGTGTCGACCAAAGTCACGACCGGCACTCCAAAACGGTCCGCAAGTTCCATCAATCGGATGGCTTTGCGGTAGCCCTCGGGCTTTGCCATCCCGAAATTGTGCTTGAGCCGCGAGGCGGTGTCGTCGCCCTTCTCATGCCCTATCAGCATCACCCGCCGACCATCGACCCGCGCGAGACCGCCGACGATCGCCGGGTCATCCGCAAACGACCTGTCCCCTGCCAGCGGCATGAAATCGTCGGTCAGCCCGGCGACGAAATCCTTGAAGTGAGGCCGGTCCGGATGGCGGGCGACCTGCGCCTTTTGCCAAGGCGTCAGCTTCGCATAGGTTTCACGGAGAAGCTTTGCTGACTTCGCTTCAAGCCGGGCAATCTCCTGGTCGAGGTCGAGTTCCCCCGCATTCGCCGTCTCCCGAAGTTCGGAGACCCGAGCTTCGAGCTCGGCAATCGGCTTCTCAAAGTCGAGGAAGGTGAGCATCGCCGCGGGCGCCTAGGACGGGGCTGCCGCGCCGTCAACGACCGCGGGTAGCCAGGGGGTGCCTGGCGTTGACCAGCTCCACGAGCCGCCCGCTATCGACATGAGTGTAGATCTGCGTCGTGCCAATGTCCGCATGACCCAATAGCGACTGGAGAACGCGGAGGTCTGCACCGCCTGATAGCAGGTGCGTGGCAAAAGCGTGGCGCAAGACATGCGGACTGACGCGCTGCGGGGAAATCCCCACCTGCGCGGCGATCTCTCGAACGATCTGGAAAAGCCGGACTCGGCTGATGTGCGCCTTCCCGCCGGGAAACAGCCATGGGCTCGCCAGCGGGACATGCGCGCGCCACTCTTCCACCGCTTGCTCGGCTCGCGAGGAAATTGGCACCAGGCGCTCCTTGCTGCCCTTGCCGCGGAGAATGAGAAATGGTTGGCCCTTGCGAAGCGCGCCGCGCGGCAAGCTGACGAGTTCGCTGGCGCGCAGCCCAGACCCATAAAGCAGCTCGAGCAAGGCGAGATTTCGAACAGCGGTGGGGCGACCACTCGCCGCAAGGGCACTCGCCGTCTCGAAAATGCGCGTTACTTCCTGCTCATCAAGCACCCGCGGCAGGGGTCGCTGCAGCGCGGGCTTCGGCAAAGCATCAGAGGGATCATCCACCCGGCATCCCTCGTCGACGAGAAAGGCGAAGAAGCGCCGCAGGGCCGCGGCTCGACGGGCCACAGTCGAAGGGGCAAGGTGGGACCAACTTTCTCCCAGTCCGGAAATGGCTGCGCTGGTCGCCTGGCCCATCGGTTCACCTAGATCGGCGGAAGCCTGCGCAAGGTCGCTGCGATATGCCGCCAGCGTATGCTTTGAGGCCCCTGCCTCGGCGGCCAGCATGTCGAGGAACCGGTCGACCAGCGCGTGGTCCTCGTCGGTCACGTACGGAAGAGCGCCTCTGCCGCGATCATGCGCGCGGTGAAATCCTGTCCCGTGCGCCGCAGCGCCGCAACCGAATGATAGAGATGCGCTGATGGCAGTTGCTCAAAAAGCGAGGTCTGAAAGCCGGTGCCGGTTAGCAAGAGCACGGTCGCAGGCTGGCCGAGGGCGGCGGAACTGTCGATGACCCGGGTCCAGCGGCTCCTGCGGTCGAGTCCAAGGTTGTGGCGGCTGTTGAGCCGGTCGGCTGCGTCGAGGTCAAGGCGCCCTAGGCCTGCCAAACCCGCAACGAGGAGTGCGCTGCGCTTGCGGCCCGGGCTGGTGTCGCGAGTGATGAACGCATTCACGCGGCCGGCGCTCACGTCGAGTCCGTTCGTGTCCGGCGCCGCGAGGGCCAGCATTGCCCAAGCACTATCACCGTTGTGATTGTCGATGCGATTGACGACCGGCACCCAAGCCGCGGCTTCCCGGTCGAGGCCCGCTGCCAGCATCGATGCGATGAGATTACCGGCATCCGCTTCCAGTTCTGCGTCAGGCGTGAACCTTGCGGCCGCTCGCGCAAGCAAGGCGCGCGATGCTTCGCGCTCCAGCGGGTCTTGGCCCACCGCCCACAGGCGCCGCATGGCCTCGAGCCGAGCCTGTTCCGTCCTTCCGGCAAAGGCCAGCCG
>DATLGF010000081.1:0-5829 GCA_035540575.1 Noviherbaspirillum sp. | reverse complement strand
CTATACCCGCGAGAGCGGCCGGATCGGGGTATGCGTCGCCACTTCCGGTCCGGGCGCGACCAATCTGATCACCGGCGTGGCCTGCGCCTATGACAACGGCATCCCGATGCTCGTCATCACCGGCCAGCCGGCGCTGCCGTTGTTCGGCAAGCGTGCGCTCCAGGAGTCGGCTTGCACCGGCATCAACACGCTGGAAATGTTCCGCCACTGCACGCACTACAACTCACTCGTTTCGCATCCGGACCAGCTTGAGGCCAAGCTCGTCGCCGCACTGATGCGTGCGACGCGCACACCGCGCGGGCCGGTGCATCTTTCCATTCCGCTGGACATCCTGCGCAGCCCCACGACGTTGCGCGCGCCGTCCTACGACATCGGCCGCTTGCAGCAGGTGCCGCCGCTTGTGAGTGACGATGGCGTCGAGCATCTCGGCTGTCACCTCATCAAGGCGCGCAGGATCGTGATTCTTCTCGGGGGTGGCTGTGGCGCCGCAGCCGCGGGCATCGTCCGGCTTGCGCAGCGCTTGGGGGCAATGGTCGTCACCACTCCGGACGGCAAGGGCTTGATCGCTCCGGGTCATCCATTGCATGCGGGCGTGTTCGGCTTTGCCGGCCATGCGAGCGCCGAGGCGGCCCTGCGTGATCCGGCCGTCGATCTCATTCTTGCGGTCGGCGCCAGCATGGGGGAATGGACGAGCGCAGGATGGAGTGAAGCACTGCTTAACGGCAGGCTCATTCACGTCGACGAATCGGACGAGCATTTTTCGCGCAGTCCGATGGCGAAGCTGCATGTGCAGGGTCATTTGCCAACCCTGTTCGAACGCCTGACGGAGTGGCTCGGCCCGGCCGGGGAGACGCAAGTCAGCGAGCGCTTGCCGCAGACTGATTGTCCGGGCGATGCGCGTGCTCGCATGGGTCTACGTGAACAAGCAGAAGAGTTGGTACACCCGCACGCGCTGATGCATGTCCTTGGCGAGCGTCTGCCCCCCGCGACCCGTTTTCTCGCCGATGCGGGAAACAGCATGGCATGGGCCATTCACTATCTTAAGCCGCGGGATTGGTCTGCACGGGCAAACGAGAGCGCAGCGCCCGATCGCGACGGCGATCCGGCGCATATCGCTGGAGGCTGGTTGCGCGTCACCATGGATTTTGCCCCGATGGGCTGGGCAATCGGCGGTGCGGTCGGAACTGCGCTGGCGAACCCGAACGTGCCAGTCGTCTGCCTGACGGGTGACGGCAGCATCCTGATGAATGGGCAGGAAATTTCCACCGCCGTCGCAGAGAAGCTCTCGGTGATATTCATCGTGCTGAACGACGCGGCGTTCGGCATGGTCAAGCACGGGCAACGGCTTTCCGGTGCGAGCCGCGTGGCGTATGAGCTGCCCCGGACCGATTTCGCTGGCTTGGCAGCCGCACTCGGTGCCCACTCGTGTGTGGTTCGCAGCGTCGACGAACTCGCCACCCTGGATTTCCCGGCGCTTTGTCGCCGCAACGGGCCCACCGTGGTGGACGTGCATATCGACGGCGAGGCAATCCCGCCGATAGGTGTGCGCATCCAGGCGTTGCGTGCGGCGGCGGTATCCTCCGGCACTCCCGATTGAAACCTTCGGACAACGACGCCATGAGCGATAACAGGACTGCGACAAGCATCCGCACCAAGATATGGTGCGAGGATCACGAGACCGACAACCGTTTTGCTGTTCGGGCGGCTTACTGCCGCGGCTTCGACGTGTATGGAGACATGCTCGGGCGGGCGCGATGGGTGGACATGCTCTACCTGCTGTTCCATGCCGAGCCGGCCAGCGTGGCGCAGGCCGACCTGCTGGAAGACCTGGCCTTCGCGCTCGCCAATCCGGGGCCTCGCGACGCCTCGGTGCACGCCGCCATGTGCGGAGGCGTCGGCGGGTCCGGCACCGCAGCCATCCTGATGGCGGCCCTTGCCGTGGGCGCCGGGCAGCATGGCGGCGGGCGCGACGTCTATCTCGCCATGCAGGGATGGCACGCGTGCGGAGCCGATCCGGACAAGTGGCGCGAGTGGCTCGCCGCCTTGCCGGCATCGCCGGGCAGCGTGTGGCCGGATCCTTCGCATGCCCCGGGATTCGACTCGCATGCTCCTCGCACAAGCGTGCCCGTTCGCCAGTTGCTGAGCCGCCTGGCCACGCACGGTTGCGGGTGGCGACTTTCTTTTCTGGCCCAGTCGCTTGCCCGTTTCGAGGAGATGACCTGCCGCGGCCTGTCGATGGCCGGTGTCGCCGCAGCGGCATACTCGGATCTTGGTTTCAGTCCCGAGCAGGGCGAGGCGCTCCATCTTCTGCTGCGCCTGCCGGGGGCTGCGGCGCATGCGCTGGAGCAGCGCGGGCTGGGTTACAAGACCTTCCCATTCGGGAAGATGGAACTGCAAGATGCGGAGGGCGTATGAACGTATCGGGAGCGGCGCCACACGCGCTTGACGAGCATGTGGGCATCCTGCGTTCGCGCATGGGCGCATTCTTTCCGGGAACGCATGTCATCTTCCGCGGGCACGACCTGCATACGGAACTGAAGGACATGGACTGGGTGGAGCTCTACGTCTTCGGCATCACCGGGCGTCGCTTCACTTCACCGCAGCTGCGCCTGCTCCATGCCATCTGGACAACCACCAGTTATCCGGATGGGCGAATCTGGAACAACCGCGTCGCGGGCCTGGCGGGAAGTGTGCGCAGCACGGGCAACCTCGGCATGGCAGCGGCTCTGGCGGTATCGGAAGCGTCGATCTATGGTCGCGGGATCGACAAGCGCGCCATCGATTTCCTGATCAGGACACGGCAGCGCGTCGAGGCCGGAGAGCGCCTTGAGCAGTGCGTCCGCGAGGAACTGGACGCGCACCGCAGCATTGCCGGTTACGGCCGGCCTGTGGTGAACGGGGATGAGCGCAATCCCCACATGCTTGCCCTGTGTCGCGACCTGGGGCTTGACCAGGGGGCGTACCTCGAGCTGGCGTTGCAGATCGAGCATGTGCTGCTCGAAGGTCGTTGGCGCATGAAGATGAACTACGGCGGCCTCGCCGCGGCGCTGTGCGCGGACCTTGGCCTGTCGCCCCGCGAATATTACCTGTTCATGTTTCCGGCTTTTCTGGCGGGCATGCCGCCTTGCTATATCGAGGCCTCCGACCGGGAAGCGGGGAGCCTGTATCCGACCCCATGCGACGGCGTCGCTTACGACGGCCCGGCACGGCGGCAATGGCATGGCGGTAAATAGTGAGGGTCGGCATCCGCCCGCCCAGGCAGTCGGACAAGTTGTATAGGGATCGTTGAAGGGGAGTGTATGGATGCGAAGCATCCGCGCCAGCTCGTGCTTGTCATAAGCCTTGTCATGAGCAGTCTGGCAGCAGCGCAAATGTCCGACGAGGACGACCTGCTCCTGATGTACGGCGACAAGTCATACGTCAGCATTGCAACCGGCGGCCGCATGCCAACGGTGCGGGCGCCGTCGGTCGCCACCGTCATCACCGCCGAGGACATCAAGGCCATCGGGGCCACGGATCTGGACGAGGTTCTTGAGACCGTTCCCGGTGTGCACGTCTCAAGGGCTGTCATCACGAATGCGCCGGTCTACGTGTTTCGCGGCATGCACCATGAGAACAATCCGCAGGTGCTGATCCTGCTCAATGGCGTCCCGATGAACCGTCTGTTCAAGGGAAACCGCGGCGACGTCTGGGGCGGCTTTCCTGTCGAGCACATTGCGCGCATCGAAGTCATTCGCGGACCGGGCTCGGCCCTGTATGGCGCGGACGCGTTCGCGGGCGTCATCAACATCATCACCAAGAATGCACGCGACATCGATGGCACGCAGACCGGCTTGCGGGCGGGGTCGTTCAAGACCGGCGACGCCTGGCTTCTTCACGGTGGCCAGGCGGGGCCGGTCGAGATCGCCGGCTACTTGCGACTCGGCACCACGGACGGAGCAGGACGCCTGATCGCGGCAGACGCGCAAACCGGTTGGGACAGGGCGTTCAATACCGATGCCTCGCTCGCGCCGGGTCGGATGAACGACAATCGCAACGCCATCGATGCCCACCTCGATCTCAGGCTGCGCAATTGGCGCTGGTGGACGGCACTCAAGGAACGGCGCGATGTCGGTTCCGGCGTTGGCGTGGCTCAGGCGCTGGATCCGACGGGGCGCAGCTACAGCCAGAACCTGACGACCAGCCTGGGATACCACGAGCGCGGCATCGTGCCCGACTGGGACCTGGACGTGCAGGCGAGCTTTACGCGCTATCGCGAATTCTCCGATCTCGTCCTTTATCCGGCCGGCGCATTCGAGGGCAGGTTTGTCGACGGTTTCATCGGGAATCCCTACAAGTGGGAACGCCAGGGACGATTGTCGGCCTCGGCGTTCTATAACGGGTTCGAACGTCATCGTGTGCGGGTAGGCGCAGGTTATACCGCCGAATCGATCTACCGGACCCGCGAGTGGAGAAACTACACCCCCGACTTCATGCCGATCGGCAGCGGCTCGCGCGCGGATGTCATCGAGGTGACCGAGTCGGCGCCATTCCTGCGCCCGCAAAGTCGCAATATCCGATATGTATACCTGCAGGACGAATGGGATTTCGCAGCCGACTGGTCGCTGACTGCCGGCGTGCGTCATGACCGCTATTCGGACTTCGGCAGCACTACCAATCCGCGCGCCGCGCTGGTGTGGCACGCGGCATACAACCTCACGGCGAAGCTCTTGTACGGCTCGGCGTTTCGCGCGCCTTCGTTTACCGAGCTGTATGCGATCAACAACCCGGTCGGACGCGGCAATCCCGGCGTACAGCCGGAGCGCATGCGCACGATCGAGGCGGTCCTGAACTGGCAGGCGCGCCCCGATCTTCAGCTGGGGGCCAGTGTTTACCAGTACCGCATGAGCGACATGCTGCGCCTGGTCGGGATCGATTTCGCGAATGCCGGCTCGCAAACCGGGCGCGGTCTCGAGATCGAGGCGACCTGGGACCTTGCGCGAACCCTTCGTGTTTCCGGAAACGCGGCCTACCAGGAGGCGTTCGATCCCATGACCGGCGCCAATGCGGGGAATGCGCCGCGCACCAAGCTCTACCTGAGATCCGACTGGCGCTTCATGCCCGGGTGGCTGCTCAATACCCAGTTGAACTGGGTCGGCACGCGCGAACGTGAGCCTGGTGATACGCGTGCGCCGCTGCCAGGCTACCGCACCGTCGACTTCACGCTGCGCACCGACCTGCGCAGCAGCCCCTGGGAATTGGCCTTGTCCGTCCGGAATGTCTTCAATGCCGACGTGCGCGAGCCCAGCCCCCTGACCGCGCCATTCGTGAATCTTCCGTTCGATATTCCGCTTCCGGGACGCTCCGTGTTCGTGCAGGCCGTGCATCGCTTTTGATCGATGATGGAACAGGCAACTCCATACCGCCGAAGACCAGCTCCGCAGCCACGTCTTGCGCGCGTTTGTCTTGGGCTTGCGCTCGGGCTTGTCACCGCTTTCGTTCCAGCCGCCGCCGACGGCAAGGGGGAGTGGGGCGCGGGTGCAGGTGTGCGCATGGGCAGAAGCGGGTTGTTCTGGCCTGGCCTGCCCGAAATCGATTCGCCCACGCTGGCTTCGCCGTTGCTCGCGCAGCTGGCGGACAGCAGGCTGGAAGCCGCCGCCGCGTCCGGAACGCTTGTCGTGCTCTACCCGGATCTTGGCGAGCCGTTTCGCAGCGTGTTCAGCCAGATGATCGAGGGCATCGAGTCGGCATCCCGGCTTCAGGTTCGCAGTATCGCGGTCGCGGCTGGCATGACGCCCAATGACGTCGGAGTGATCGTCAGGCGAGCCGGTGCGCGCGCCGTGTTCGCCC
>DATLGF010000080.1:0-5336 GCA_035540575.1 Noviherbaspirillum sp. | reverse complement strand
CCTGTTCCTGTTTACGCTGGCCTCGGGCGTGCTGGTGCTGTACGCGGCGCTGGTCGGCACGCAGGACGAGCGCATTCGCGAATCGGGCCTGCTGCGCGCGCTCGGCGCGACGCGGCGCCAGCTTACGCGCGCGCAATGGATCGAGTTCGCGCTGGTCGGCGGCCTGGCCGGTATGCTTGCCGCAACCGGCGCGGCCCTGGTCGGCTGGGTACTGGCTGGCCGCGTGTTCAATTTCGACTGGACGTTCAGTCCGGTGGTCTGGATCGCCGGGCTCGTCGTCGGCGCACTGTGCGCATTCATCGGCGGCTGGTTCGGCCTGCGCAACGTGCTGCGCCACCCGCCGCTGCACACCTTGCGGGGCGCCTGAACCCTCTTGCACGCTCGCGCATTCGAACGCAGGTTCCGCAAGGTTCCTGCGTTCTTTTTTTGTGTGTCCACAAGCGTGTAACGGTTCGTTTCCGTAGCGCGATATTGCGCTGATTCATATCTAGGAGCCCGTTGATGCCCCTCAAAGCGGGGATGGCCCGCGTCCGTAGAGTTGTGCATGAGACAAGTCGCCGGCCGGCAAGCCGGTATATCAGGACGTTCAACGCGGGCCATCGGAGGATGGCCGCTCTCATCACCTGGGGTATTCGATATGCGCAACTCAGCAACAGCTTTCAAGATGTATGGCGTCGCCGCGCTGCTGCCGCTACTGGCGGCCTGCGGCACGGTTGCGCCCGGGCTCCACTTCGACCGCGGCTCGGCAGCTTCAGGCGCCAGCGCCCCGAGCACAGAACAGGCAGCCGGCGCGGAGACCGATGCCATGAAGGCCGTGCTCAAGCCGATCACGCCGCAGCTCGTGCGTGCCGAAGCGGAGGCGCGCGAGCGCCAGGCGACCCAGGATATCAGCGCCTTGCTGGGCAAGCCCGAGTCGTACAAGATCGGCCCGGGTGACGTGCTGTCCATCGTCGTGTGGGATCACCCCGAACTCTCCAACGCCGCCACGGTCGCGACCGGCGGCCCGATCGGCCCGGGGGCGGATGCCGCCACCTCGGCCGCGGCCGCGCCCCCGGCGGGCTTCATCGTCGACCATGACGGCGTGATCCAGTTTCCGTACGCCGGCGAAGTCAAGGTGTCGGGGCTGACCCAGGACCAGGCGCGCAATGTGGTCACGCAGAAGCTGGCGCGCTACATCCGCGACCCGCGCGTGACGCTGCGCGTGCAGTCGTTCCGCAGCAAGCGTGTCTACGTTGACGGCGAGGTGCGCAGTCCCGGCCTGCAGGCGATCAACGACATTCCGATGACCCTGGTTGAGGCGATCAACCGCGCCGGCGGCGTACTGCCTACCGGCGACCAGAGCCAGATTGTCGTCAGCCGCGGCGGCACCAGCTACCACATCAACCTGCCGCAGCTGGTGCAGCGCGGCGTCAACCCGACATCGATCATGCTCGCCAACGGCGACGTGGTGCGCGTGCGCTCGCGCGAGGAAAGCAAGGTATTCGTGTCCGGCGAGGTGGTCAGTCCGCGCGCGCTGCCGATGCACAACGGCCGTCTCTCGCTGAACGAGGCGCTGGGCGAGGCCGGCGGCGTCAATCCGCTCTCCGGCGACGGCAGTCAGATCTACGTGGTGCGCCGTAACGGCGCCGAGCAGGTCGTCTACCAGCTCGACGGACGGTCGCAGGGCGCGCTGGCGATGGCCGAAGGCTTCGAGCTGGCGCCGAAGGATGTGGTGTACGTCGCGGCCACGCCTCTGGCCAACTGGCACCGCGCCATCAGCCTGATCCTGCCGGGGGCCCTGTCCTCGGCCGTGGGCGCGGTCGGTCCCGCCCGCTGATGTTGACACAGCGGCTCGGCGCGTCGCAGGAGACCGCGCCGGGCCGTCGCATTTCTTCCTTGCATCCTGCGCCGAAGCCGCTCCGAACACCGCCATCGGCCAAGGCCGACGTTCAAGAATCCAACCAATCAGACGATTATGATGAATCAATCCATTCCCAGACTGCCTGGCCCCACTGCTGCACGTCCGGTGCAGAAGGAGGCCGAGCTGGCCAGCTACTTCGATACTGTTTGGGATAACCGCTGGCTCATTCTCGGCATCGCCTTCATCGTCGCACTCGCCGGCGTCGTGTATGCGATGCTGGCCAAGCCGGTGTACCAGGCGACGATGCTGATCCACGTCGAGGAAGAAGCGACGCGGCAGCCGGCCAACATCATCACCGACCTCAACTCGATGTTCGACGTCAAGGCCACTGCCAGCGCCGAGATGGAACTGCTGCAGTCGCGCCTCGTGGTGGCGCGCGCGATCGACAATCTGCGACTTTACATCTCCGCCAGGCCAAAGCAGTTCCCGATCGTCGGCGGCTGGATCGCCGAGCGCAATCGCGGTCTGTCCGAGCCGGGGCTGTTCGGCTACGGCGGCTATACCTGGGGTGCGGAAAAGATCAATGTCGGCGTGTTCAATGTACCCGACGCGATGCACAACCGGGAGTTCACGCTGGTGGCACAGCCCGACGGGGCGTACCGGTTGCTGCAGCAGGATAGCGGCATCGATGTGCAGGCGAGGGTCGGCGAGACGGCGATTTTCGAACTGCCGCGGGGCACCATCGAGATCCGAGTCGACCAGCTGGAAGCCCGCCCGGGCGCGCATTTCCAGCTCGTGCGCTCCTCGCGCCTTGCCATGATCGAAGGGGTGCAGCGCTCGCTGCGGGTGGGCGAGCAGGGCGGTCGCCAGTCCGGCGTGATCGGCGTGCAGCTGCAGGGCGGCGATCCAAGCGTCATCCACGCGATTCTCACGGAAGTGGGCAAGGAATACGTCAGGCAGAACACCGCCCGCAAGACCGAAGATGCGGAAAAGACGCTGGCCTACCTGAACAAGCAGCTCCCTGAACTGAAGACGCAGCTCGAGCAGGCCGAGGCCAAGTACAACGCCTACCGCAACCAGCACGGCACGATCGATCTTGGCGAAGAGTCGCGCCTGTCGCTGCAGCAGTCGTCGGCGGCGAAGCTGCGCCTGATGGAGTTGCAGCAGCGCCGCATTGAACTGCTGGCGCGCTACACCACCGATCATCCGGCCGTGCAGGGCGTCGACAGCCAGCTGCGCGAACTGCGCTCGCAGGTCAATTCCCTGGAGTCGCACATCAAGACCCTGCCGAATGTCGAGCAGAACCTGCTGCGCCTGCGCCGCGAGGTGGATGTGAACACCGAGCTGTACACCGCGTTGCTGAACACCCAGCAGCAGCTCAGGCTGGCATCGATCGGACGCGTCTCCAACGTGCGCCTGGTGGACGCGCCGATGCTGCCGGAGCGGCCGATCAAGCCGAACCGGCCGGTCATCATCGCGTTGGCGATACTTGGCGGCCTGTTCCTTGGCATCCTGGCCGCTTTCGTGCGCAAGTCGCTGAGCGCGAGCATCGATACTCCCGAGCAGCTCGAAGACGTGGCCGGCGTGCCCGTGTACGCAACCATTCCGCACAGCCGCAAGCAGCGCGAGCTCTACCAGCAGGTCAACGTCAAGCACCAGAAGGTGCCGCTGCTGGCAAATGTGTCGTCATCCGACATCGCGGTCGAGAGCCTGCGCAACTTCCGCACGGCGTTGCAGTTCGCGCTGCCCAGCTTCAAGAACAACATCGTGCTGATCTCCGGCGCGACACCGGGCATGGGCAAGTCCTTCGTGTCGGCGAACCTCGCCGCAATCATGGCCGCAACGGGCAAGCGCGTGCTGCTGATCGACGGCGATCTGCGCAACGGCCTGTTGCACCTGTACTTCGGTTTCGGACGCCATGACGGTCTCTCCGACGCCATCGCGGGCGCACGCCGCCTCGATCAGGTGATCCACCGCAGCGTGATCGAGAACATGGACTTCATCACGACCGGCACGTTGCCGCAGCATCCGGCCGAACTGCTGCTGCGCCCGAATTTCGGCGCGATCCTGCAGG
Source organism: Noviherbaspirillum sp. (assembly GCA_035540575.1). Classification (GTDB taxonomy): domain Bacteria; phylum Pseudomonadota; class Gammaproteobacteria; order Burkholderiales; family Burkholderiaceae_D; genus Noviherbaspirillum. Next base: position 1,422 of record DATLGF010000080.1, on the reverse strand, counting down.
AACTGTCGGGCCACTATGACCTGGTGCTGATCGACGCGCCGCCGATCCTGGCCGTTGCCGACACGATGATCATCGGCGCGCATGCGGGCGGCATCTACCTGATGACGCGCGCCGGCGTGACCACGCCGGGCGAAGTGCAGGAGTCGATCAAGCGGCTGCGCCAGGCGGGGCTGGAGCCCAACGGCGTGCTGCTCAACGATCTCAAGCCGCGCCCGGGCCGTTATGGGTATGGCTATACTTACGGGGTGCCTTACGGTCAGCGCCCCGCGGGAAGCCCGCCGCTGATCGAGGCGTCGTAAACGCGTCGGCCCCGGCGAGACGCATTCGCGTCTCGCCGCTTGCATGCTTCCTCCTGCCAGGAGGAAGGCGGACCTCTCCTCCATCTTCAGTCTGAGAACATCGTGCTTCCACTTTCCCCCTCCATTTTCAAGGCCTACGACATCCGAGGCATCATCGGCAAGACTCTGGACATCGGCATCGCCCGCAAGATCGGCCAGGCGTTCGGCACCGCCGCGCGCATCCGCGACGAGCGCACCGTGGTGATCGGGCGCGACGGGCGCCTGTCGGGCCCGGATCTGTCCGCGGCGCTGGCCTCCGGCCTGCAACGTGCAGGCGTGGACGTGATCGATCTTGGCGTGGTCGCCACGCCGCTCGTGTATTTCGCCACCCAGGTGCTCGATGGTGAACATTCGGCGCAGTCCGGCATCATGGTCACCGGCAGCCACAATCCGCCGGACTACAACGGTTTCAAGATGGTGCTCGCCGGCGAGGCGATCTACGGCGACGCGATCCAGAGCCTGTACCGCGCGATCGAGAAGGGCGACTTCGCGCAGGGCAACGGCAGCTATTCCACCTATGACATCCGCGCAGCCTACCTCGAGCGCATCGCATCCGACGTGAAGCTTGCGCGCCCGATGAAGATCGCCGTGGATTGCGGCAACGGCGTGGCCGGCGCTTTCGCCGGCGACCTCTACCGCGCGCTCGGCTGCGAAGTCATTGAACTGTTCTGCGACGTAGACGGCAACTTCCCGAACCACCATCCCGATCCCGCCCATCCTGAGAACCTGCAGGACCTGATCCGGTGCCTGCGCGAGACCGATGCCGAAATCGGCCTGGCCTTCGACGGCGACGGCGACCGCCTCGGCGTGGTGACCAAGGACGGCCAGATCATCTATCCGGACCGCCAGCTGATGCTGTTCGCGGCCGACGTGCTCACGCGCCATCCGGGGCGCGAGATCCTGTACGACGTCAAGTGCACGCGGCACATCGCACCATGGGTCAGGAAGCACGGCGGCGTGCCGCTGATGTGGAAGACGGGCCACTCGCTGGTCAAGGCCAAGATGCGCGAGACCGGTGCGCCGCTGGGCGGCGAGATGAGCGGCCACATCTTCTTCAAGGACCGCTGGTACGGCTTCGACGACG
>DATLGF010000079.1:0-2468 GCA_035540575.1 Noviherbaspirillum sp. | reverse complement strand
GGTCAAGTTCGACGTCAAGCAACCGGAAGAGCAGAGCTTCCTGTCGCAAGTATTCATTTCATGGTTCCCGATGCTGCTGTTGATCGGCGTGTGGATCTTCTTCATGCGCCAGATGCAGGGCGGCGGCAAGGGCGGAGCCTTTTCATTCGGCCGTTCGAAGGCGCGCATGCTCGACGAGGCCAGCAACAACGTCACGTTTGCTGACGTCGCCGGCTGCGACGAAGCGAAGGAGGAAGTCCAGGAGCTGGTCGACTTCCTGCGCGATCCGACCAAGTTCCAAAAGCTGGGCGGCCGCATTCCCCGAGGCGTGCTGATGGTCGGCCCGCCCGGCACCGGCAAGACGCTGCTCGCCCGCGCGATCGCCGGTGAGGCGAAGGTGCCGTTCTTCACGATTTCCGGCTCCGACTTCGTCGAAATGTTCGTTGGCGTGGGTGCCTCGCGCGTGCGCGACATGTTCGAGCAGGCAAAGAAGCATTCTCCGTGCATCATCTTCATCGATGAAATCGACGCGGTCGGGCGCCATCGCGGCGCCGGCATGGGCGGTGGCAACGACGAGCGTGAGCAGACGCTCAACCAGCTGCTGGTCGAGATGGACGGCTTCGAAGCCAATTCCGGCGTCATCGTTATCGCCGCGACCAACCGGGCCGACGTGCTCGACAAGGCGCTGTTGCGTCCGGGCCGCTTCGATCGCCAGGTGATGGTCGGCCTGCCCGACATCCGCGGCCGCGAGCAGATCCTGTATGTGCATATGCGAAAGGTGCCGATCGCACCCGATGTGAAGGCCGACATCCTCGCCCGCGGCACCCCCGGCTTCTCCGGCGCCGACCTCGCAAACCTGGTTAACGAAGCCGCGCTGTTCGCCGCCCGCCGCAGCAAGCGCCTCGTCGAGATGCAGGATTTCGAGGACGCGAAGGACAAGATCGTGATGGGTCCGGAGCGCAAGTCCGCGGTGATGCGCGAGGAAGAGCGCCGCAACACGGCCTACCACGAGTCCGGCCATGCGGTGGTCGCCAAGCTGCTGCCGAAGGCCGATCCGGTGCACAAGGTCACGATCATGCCGCGCGGCTATGCGCTGGGCCTGACCTGGCAGCTGCCCGAGCACGACCGCGTGAACATGTACAAGGACAAGATGCTCGAGGAGATCGCGATCCTGTTCGGCGGACGCATTGCCGAAGAGATCTTCATGGGGCAGATGTCGACCGGTGCCTCGAACGACTTCGAGCGGGCGACCAAGCTCGCGCGTGCGATGGTGACCCGCTACGGCATGTCCGAGAACCTCGGCACCATGGTTTATGAGGACAGCGAGCAGGATGCGTACTTCGGCCGCATGTCGGCCAAGACGGTGTCCGAGGCGACCCAGCAAAAGGTTGACGCGGAGATCCGCGCGATCCTCGATCAGCAATATGCGCTGGCGCGCCATCTGCTTGAAGAGCACCGCGAGAAGGTCGACGTGATGGCCAAGGCCCTGCTCGAATGGGAGACGCTGGACGCCGACCAGGTCAACGACATCATGGAGGGCAAGGATCCGCGTCCTCCGAAGACGGGCGCGCCCGCGAAGAAGCCGTCCGCCGATGGCGCTTCCGGCGACATTTCGCCGAATCCCGCACCGGCCTGAGCACGGCCGCAATCCATCGACAAGGGTGAGGAGAAATCCTCGCCCTTTTTGTTTGTCACGACACCATGAAGAACAGCTTGCACTGCGGACGCTTTCAGCTGCCGCTCGACGGGGAAGGGGTGCTGCCCCTGGTGATGGGGATACTGAACGTGACTCCCGATTCATTCTCGGACGGCGGCCGGTTCGCGTCCCTGGATGCTGCGCTGTATGCGGCAGAGCAGATGATTGCTGACGGCGTGGACATCATCGACATAGGCGGGGAGTCCAGTCGGCCCGGAGCGCAACCCTTGTCTCTTGATCAGGAACTCGAGCGTGTAATGCCCCTGGTCTACGCGCTGCGCGATTGCGGCAAGCCGCTTTCCGTTGACACTTACAAACCGGACGTGATGTGCGAGGTGCTGGGCGCCGGCGTGGACATGATCAATGACATCAACGGATTTCGCGCGGAGGGGGCGTTGAACGCGGTCAAGGACTCCGACTGCGCGCTTTGTATCATGCACATGCTCGGCTCGCCCGCGACGATGCAGATCGAGCCGTGCTATGGCGATGTCGTCGCCGAAGTGGAGGCGTTTCTGCTGGAGCGGATCGCGCAGTGCGAAGCTGCCGGCATCGCGCGCCAGCGCCTGTGCATCGACCCCGGGTTCGGATTCGGCAAGACGGTCGTGCATAATCTCGCCTTGCTCAAGCGACTGGATCGGCTTGCGGGGCATGGCATCCCCGTGCTCGCCGGGCTCTCGCGCAAGTCGACGATCGGTGCGCTTACCGGCCGGCCGGTCGAGCAGCGCCTGGCCGGAAGCCTGGCCGCGGTGCTCGCCGCCGTTTCCCATGGCGCTCGCATCGTGCGCGTACACGA
>DATLGF010000078.1:0-2431 GCA_035540575.1 Noviherbaspirillum sp. | reverse complement strand
GCATGACGATGTCCTGCTGCACCTCGCCGCCCAGCACCCATTCGACGACTTCCATCGTCTCTTCATCGGTGATGCGCATGCCCTGCACGAAGGTGCCCTGCTTGCCGAGCCGCTTCAATGCGTTGTCGATCTGCGGACCGCCGCCATGCACGACCACCGGATTCATGCCGACCAGCTTCAACAGGATCACGTCGCGCGCGAATCCGTGCTTCAGGCGCTCTTCGGTCATCGCATTCCCGCCGTATTTGACGACGATGGTCTTGCCATGGAACTTGCGGATGTAAGGCAGCGCCTCGGCCAGGATCTGCGCCTTGATCTGCGGGGAGACCGCGCTCAGGTCGGCGGCCGAACTGGGGAAATCGCTCATGGGGTGCCCTGTGGAGAAAAGTGCCGGGATTTTACAGCGAATGCAGCGGGAGCACTGCACTGCGGCAGCGCATTCACGCAAGTAAAATGCCAGCACACCTGTCCAGACTTCGCCCGGCCCCCATGAGCACCTGCCAACGTTGCAAAACCGCGTTCACCTGCGGCATGGCTGATACCAAGGATTCCATGCAGCCCTGCTGGTGCACGGCCCTGCCCGCGCTTGCCCCCGACCTGTACAAGGACGCAGTTGGCTGCTACTGCCCCGCCTGCCTGCGCGAACTGGTCAGCCGCCAGAGCGCCCCTTCCCCCTCCTCTGCGTCCGTCCCGCCCAAGCTGTAAGCATTCTGTAACCATTGGTAGCATTTTTTACCACATAGCAAATAAAAACTTGCCGCGCGTCCCAATCACGAATTTAATTGTGTGCAACGGCGCCTAAGATGAATCGGCGTTCGTTGACACCAATAACAAGGAGGAGACATGGGAATGATGCGTATAGCCGGCGCCGTCGCGGCGCTTGTCGTGCTCAGTGCCTGCAGCCGCGAGGTGACCGTCAAGATCGGGGTGGTTGCGCCGATGTCGGGGGCCTTGGCGCAATACGGGAAGGACATCGCCAACGGCGCGCGCGTGGCGGTCGATGAACTCAATAACGAGCACTTCATGATCAAGGGCAAGCGCGCGCGCTTCGAACTGGTCGTGGAAGACGACAAGGCCAGCCCCGAGGAAGGCAAGGCGGCCGCCCAGCGCCTGATCGACGCGAAGGTCGCTGCGGTGTTCGGACACTTCAACTCCGGCGTGTCGATTGCGGCCGCTCCCGCGTACGCGCAAGCCGGCATCCCGCAGCTGTCGGTCTCGACCAATCCGCAGTACACGCGCATGGGGCTGAAGACAACCTTCCGCATCACGGCGGACGACATCCAGCAGGGCGCGACCCTCGGCCGCCTGATCAGCGAGCGCCTGCGCAGCCGCAACCTGTATGTCGTCGACGACAAGACGCTGTTCGGCATCGGCGTGGCCGACGAGGTCGAACGCGCGGTGAAGAATCGCAGGATCGATCCGCTGCGCGAGAGCGTCGACGGCAAGAGCGCCGACTACGCCAGCCTCGCGCAAAAGATCATCGCCGCCAATCCGGATGCCGTCTTTTTCGGTGGCGACGAGGCGGTCGGCCTGCCCTTGTTGAAGGCCCTGCGCGCGGCTGGTTCGTCCGCGCGCTTCGTGGTTGCCGACGCGATGTGCGACAACTCCACCATCAAGGGCGCCGGTGGCGCGGCCAACGCGAACTACTACTGCTCGATCGCAGGCGTCCCGCCCTCGTGGCTGTCCGCGGGCATCGGCTTCATGGAGATGTACAAGAAGCAGTACGGAACGCCGGGAGCGTACTCCGCCCTCTCGTATGACGGCATCCATGTGCTCGCCCAGGCGATGCAGGAAGCGGGATCGGCCGAGCCGTCCGACTATCTGCCGGTGCTGGCCAAGGGTTCGTTCTCCGGCAAGATCCAGGGCGCGATCGAGTTCGATGCGAAGGGCGACATCAAGGACGGCACCGTGGTGATCTACCAGTCCGTCGGCGGACAGCTGGTGGAGCAGCGCAACCTGCTTTAAGGGCAGTCCTTCACCGTCTGCCGCATGCCGGCGGTCGCCTGTTCAAGCGTGGCGCGCGCGCCCTCGTCCAGATCGGCGAACTGGAAGGCGACCAGCGCCGCTCCCGCGCCACGCTCGCCGATGCGCGCGCTGCGCACGCCCTTCTGGCTCAGGCCCGCCAGATGGGTGCGCGCGCCCTCCTCGGTCTTGAAGACGCCCAGCGATATGCCCCAGCGCAGCGCGGAGTTGTCCTGGATGATGAAGAAGTCGTGGATCCCCAGGCTGCGCAGCTCGGCGGCCTTGCGTTCCGCGCCTTCACGGTCCGGCTGCGGCGGCATGTAGACCATGTAGCTGCTGGCTGCCTGCACCGGCCGGCGCTGCGCGCGCTGGGCGAGATCGCCCAGGACGGCGGCGAAGCGCTGCGCCTCGTCGTTGCTGAAATTGCCCACCTCGGTGCAGGCGAAGGTCGTCTGGACGGCGGCCGGCC
>DATLGF010000077.1:0-4637 GCA_035540575.1 Noviherbaspirillum sp. | reverse complement strand
CGCCACCGACCAGCGCCGGATTGCACCATCCCACCAGAGCAACGGCGACGGCTATCTGCTCACGCGCGAGACGATCGCGTGGTTTCATGCCCATTACATCCAGGATGCGGACGGCGACCTCGATTGGCGCGCCTCGCCCTTGCTGCACGGGGATCTCTCCGGCCTGCCACCGGCCTTCGTACTCGTGGCCGGCTACGACCCGCTGCGCGACGAAGGCTGTCAGTACGCGCAGCGCCTTTCGGCGGCCGGCAACCGCTGCACGCTGGTCAATTTCGAGCGCCAGATCCACGGCTTCATTACGATGGGGCGGGTGATCGACGAAGCCCACGATGCGGTGGCCTTGTGCGCGTTGCAGCTGCGCCACGCGCTCGCCTGATCGCGGAGCGTGTTCGCATCGGGAGCGCAGGGCCGGAGCCTGGGACGAAATCCCGCCATACGGCACTAAACTGGAGTGTCGATACCCCGTTGCCAGTGGAGGCGATGATGCGAAAGGTCCTCGCCGGCGGGGCGGCAATTCTGCTTGCCCTGACGGTGTCCGTGGTCGTCGGGAGCTATCTCCTCGACACCCGCCACGCGTATGAGCGTGTGCGTGGCAAAAGCAAGATCCTGGCCTCGCCCTTCGGAAACATCGAGTACACCGAGGGAGGAAAGGGCCCCCCGGTCCTCGTCATTCATGGCGGCGGGGGCGGCTACGACCAGGGCGAGCTCGTGGTGGATGCGGTGCTTGGGGACGATTTCCACTGGATCACCCCGTCACGGTTCGGCTATCTCGGTTCCAGCATGCCGGCGAGTGCCACCTGGGACGAGCAGGCGCACGCGTACGCCTTTCTGCTCGACCACCTCGACATCGAGCGAGTCGCGCTCGTCGCCCTCTCTCAGGGCGGCCCCTCCGCGCTCCTGCTGGCGGCAATGTATCCCGAGAGAGTGTCCTCGCTGACCTGCCTGTCCTGCGGCGTCGTGGCCTCGACCTCGGCAGACCAGGCGCAGGCGAACCAGAAGGGCGACATGCTGAGGACCGTGTTCGCCCACGATTTCACGTACTGGTTCATATCGAAGTACTTCAAGCGACGGCTCATGGGCGTGCTCGGAGCCAGCGAGGCCGTGGTGGCAGGGTTGACGCCCGAGGAACGATCGCTCATCGAGCGCATCATCGCGTACATGAATCCGGCGGCACCCCGCTCGGCAGGGGTCGTTCTCGACAATACCGCGCCTCTTCCGGGGAAGAGGATCGCCTCGATCGCCGCGCCGACCTTGATCGTGCATGCGAAGGACGACCTGCTGCAGCTCTACCACAACGCCGAGTTCGCCGCCGCCAACATTCCCGGAGCGCAGCTGATGCACTTCGAAACGGGCGGCCATGTCGTGGTGGTCGTGCAGCGCGAGGCGATCGGCGCGGCGATTCGCAGACACATCCGTTTGCACGCGGACACGACCTCGCTGCAGGTGCAATGATCGACCGCCGGCCGGCAGGGCCGTAGGCTGGGATGAAATCCCAGCAAGGATCCAATCGGAATCGAAAGCTGGGATTTCATCCCAGCCTACCGCGCTGCGTGCCGGAGTGAAGCCGCAGCTGCACGCCGCCGGGCCGTCGTCCCGGCGAAAGCCGGGACCCAGCGTCGTTGCGCGGTCTGCGCACCGTGCCGATGCGCAGACCTTCGTCGGGCACGCGGTCGCTGCGCAGCCCGACGATACGGACCACGATCCTCGCCTCCCTTCAAAGTCAGCGGGCCCTCAGCCCTTGTCCTGTTCATCGACGCGGGCAAAACGTGCCACCTGCTTCCCGTTCACGTCCACGTCGCCGAAGAACATCGCGTACGGACGCACCCACAGCCCGCTGTCGTTGTACAGCGGCCGGTACAGCACGAGAGGTTCCAGGCTTTCGCTGTGTCGCGCGACGCCGAGAACTTCATACTCGCCGCCCTTGTAGTGGCGATAGCGGCCAGGCGGTGCAGCGGGTAGCGGAGGCAGGCTGAACATGTGGTTGAACCGGAGCGAGATCGGACGCGGCCATGGTAGCAAGTTGCGCGGGGCGCTGCACCGGGCAGCCTGCGCCCGCATGCTCAAAACTCCTCCGTATCCACCTCGGCCCGCGATTGCGCCGGATAACGATTGCCGCTCACCGTCTGCTGGTTCACGATCGCCTCCACCCGTGCAATGGCCTCGTCTGGCAAGCTCACATTCACTGCCGCGACGTTCTCTTCGAGATGCGCGATACGGGTCGTGCCGGGGATCGGGAGAATGTCCTGCCCCTTGCGCAGCAGCCAGGCCAGGGCCAGCTGGGCCGGCGTGGTGTCCAGTTCGCGGGCCAACGCACGGTAGCCGTCAAGCAGGCGCAGGTTGGCGGGGAAATGCTCAGGGGTGAAGCGCGGCATCGTGCGGCGGATGTCCTTTGCGTCGAAGGCGTCGACATCCTTCATGGCGGTCAATGCTCCGGCGAGAAACCCGCGCGCGACCGGACTGAAGGCCACAAAGCTGACGCCGAGTTCGCGGCAGGCCTCCAGCACGGCGATCTCGGGATTGCGCGTCCACAGCGAATACTCGGTCTGCAGCGCGGTCACCGGATGCACGGCATGCGCACGGCGCAGCGTCGCGGCCGACACTTCGGACAGGCCGACTGTGCGGATCTTGCCCTCCTTCACCAGATCCGCCATCGCGCCCATGCTGTCCTCGATCGGCACCTGCTTGTCCCAGCGGTGCAGGTAGTAGAGATCGATCACGTCCGTCTGCAGGCGCTTGAGGGCTTCCTCGCAGGTACGCTTGAGCGTTTCCGGACGCCCGTCGATCACACGGCGCAGCGCGCCATCCTCGCCGCGCACGCCGGTCATCGCGCACTTGGAAGCCAGGGTGAAGCGCGAGCGATGCTTGCCGAGCACTTTGCCGACCAGGGTTTCATTGGCGCCGAAGCCGTACAGGGCGGCCGTGTCGAAATGGGTGATGCCGAGATCGAGCGCGCGCAGCAGCAGGCGTTCCGCTTCCGCTTCAGGGACCGGCGCGCCGTAGGCGTGGCTCAGGTTCATGCAGCCCAGACCGATGGCGCTGACCTGGAAGGGGCCGAGGGATCGTTGTTGCATGGGGTCGCTCCTGAAAAAAAAGGGCGGCTCCGGTCGAAGGTAACGGAGCCGCCGAGACGGCGATAGAACCTGCAGGGAGATTACGACGAATGGTGATTTTGTGCAGCGGGCCAGTCGCTCCAGCATTTCACACGTGCCTGTGAGGCCGCCGAACGCACCGCCGCGCGAGGACCGGATGAAGATCCGGCTCGCGTCCGCTTGTCCATAGCTTCCCGCCGGCTGTTCCAATCCGCATTCGGCTTTTTCTGCCGACGGAACCGGCGCGTTCGCTTCAAAGGTCGCCGGAACCTGAACCTGGGGGCGGTCGCTCGCTGCTGGGGGCAAGGCGGGAAGAAAACGAACGTTCAATGTGCCGTGCGCTGAGCGCCTGCTCCAGCCGATCAAGACTTTCGGTCCATCCTGCCTCATGCAAGGCGCGCCGTTGTTCCGTGGCAAAGCCGCTATGCGTGAGGACAAGCTCGGTTCCGCCATCTCGCTCCTCCAGGGAAAGGGCGGCAAGCGTCTCGCGATCGTCCGGATCAGGCGGGGTCCATTGAAACGTGTATGCCAGACGGGCGGGAGGATCGACCTCCCGGAACGTTCCCGAAAGATGGAAGGCGTCGCCATCCGGTGGCTGCATCGTGATCCGAAAGCGGCCGCCGACTTGCGGATTGAACGCAATGGCAGGCACGCTGAAGCCTCTCGGCCCCCACCATTTGACGAGCTCGCCCGGCTCCGTCAGCGCGCGGTAGACAACCGCGCGGGGAAAGGGCAGGAACCGCTCCAGGCGCAGCACCAGTCCATCGTTGGCCTTCATCTCACTTCTCCGTTGTGCTTCCCGCTGCCTGGCTGCGCCTTGCACATCGCAGCATGGGTCAAGCAAGATCATTGCCATTCCCGACCGCTTCATGTTGTGCCGCTGAACACACCGTGCTTATCCATCGGCGCGAGCAGCCGGCCCAGTTCATCAGGCCCGAACTTTTCCGACATCCCCGGATCGCTCCCCAGCACGCCGTCCGCCAGCGCGGTCTTGCGCGCCTGCAGCTCCAGCATTCTTTCCTCGATGCTCCCCTCCACCACCAGCTTGTAGACGAACACGGGCTGGGTCTGGCCGATGCGGTGGGCGCGCGCGGTGGCTTGCTCGACGACTGCGGGATTCCACCACGGGTCCAGATGGATCACGGTGTCCGCTGCGGTGAGGTTGAGGCCGACGCCGCCGGCCTTCAGGCTGACCAGCAGGATCGGCACCTGGCCGCGCTGGAACCGGTGAACGAGATCTGCGCGCTCGGACGGCGCCGTCTTGCCGGTCAGGGCAAGCCACGGCAAACCCATCGCGTCCAGTTCGGGTTCGATCAGGCCCAGCAGTTCGGTGAACTGCGAGAACATTAGGATGCGCCGGCCCTCCTCCACCATGGCGGGCAGCATGTCGCGCAGCATGTCCATCTTCGCGCGCTCCATGCCGGGGTCGTGCCGCACGCCCTTGAGCAGATAGGGGTCGCAGCAAACCTGCCGCAACTTGAGCAGCGCATCGAGGATCATGATCTGCGCGCCGTCGAAGCCCTTGCGCTGCAGGACGCGGCGCACCTG